>DASVBS010000023.1 GCA_036375715.1 Longimicrobiaceae bacterium
AAGAGTTCACAAGAAGGTTATGAATATACCGAACGATGTGCGGGTGCCCACAGGATATCTGGAAACATGGACATTTACAAGGCAATTCACGACCCACTCATGACCGCGGAGCAAGCCGGTGATTACCTCCAACTCGCCGAACAGACAGTCAGAGACATGGCCCACCGAGGCGAAATCCCGAAGGTGAAGATCGGGCGCGCGCTGCGATTCCGCAGAAGTGATCTCAACGAGTGGATCCAGAAGCGCGTCCAGCACGCCACCGCCTCGTAGGCATCCACCGCCGGGCGCCTGACGAACGCCCGCGATTTTCCCGCAGTTCGAACCTGAACCCGAACGAAACCATGCCTCTGCGATACCTCACCCCACGCGAGCGAGCGGCGCTCTCCGAGCGCCCCGACGAGGCCGCCCGGCTGATCGCCACCGGACAGATCCGCTGTGATCGATGCAGCTCGGCGGCGCAGACCACCTGTCACGCCGAGGGCGTCACCGACGCCGTCTGTTTCAGCTGCTCCCCGGCCTTCGCGCGAGGGAAGGCGGCCGAGACCCGGATCGCCGTGCGCCGAATGCTGGCGGGAGCGCTGGCCATGCTCGCGCTCACGATCGCGTGTTCTCCCATGCCCCCAGGCATCGAGCCCAGGCCGGCAGGCGGCGATGTGATCACGGTCCTGATCCGCAACTCGACCCCGCATCGGATGACGATCTACGCCTCCAATTCCCGAGCTCGTCTGGGGAGCGTCGAGGCGCTTTCGCAGGCCTGCATCCGCGTTCCCGCGACGGGGTCCGGCGTGGAGCTCTGGGCTCGGCCGCAGGCCTCCTCGATGAAGATCAGCGCCGGCGTTCTGCACTTCTCTCGGATTGCTGCGGCGTCCTGGACCATTCAGACGGCGAGGACGTCCCCGCTGAACGTGCTCGTGCCGGCGAATCCGTGCGGCTCCGAGCTCCCGCAGGATCGGGCCAAGGATCACTTCGACCTGCTCCATGGTCGCTCCCGGATTCCAGACGCAGCCCACGTATGACCACCGCTATCACGATAGGCGCGCCTCTGCCAAATGTCGCGCAAAAGACCTGTGATTTTTTGCGGCGGAAAAGGGCGGGTGAGCTGAGCGCACGAGACGCGGCGAGGCTGGCTGACATCCTCCGCGACGAGGCGGCACTCGAGCTCATGGCGGCATTCGAAGGCGTGAGTCACAAGCGCATGAAGGCCGCTGCGTTCCCGGGCGTGAGCCCCACCGGGATTTCCCGCGCGATGAACGGCGATCCGTCGAACCCACTCTCCCGGCTCGCCGCGGCCTTCCTGCTCATGAGGAGGCTTGGCATTGACCGCAAGCGCGCCCTCAAGCTGTGGCTCTGGTTGCGGGAGGTGATCGATCAGATCTGGCCCCCAGAGGAAGCGGAGGATGAGGAGGGTCCGCACGATCCGCGTGCGGCGTTGGAGGCGGTGCGGATCATCCACGCGTTCGCGCCCCGCGTGATTGGGACGCTGCGGCGGCTCGTGGCCGCGGAGGCGATCAGGTGATTGCCCGGAACCGAATGACCACCTCCACAGGAGCGAACTCCAATGGAGCACGTGTGGGCTTTTCTCGATCCGATAGCGGTACCGCTGATCTTCGCTCTCCTGGCGGCCATCATCGGTTGGAGCTGGGGCTACCAGGTGGGACGTATCGACCAACGGGCGGCCGACAAGGAGCGGGAGAGATGGGAGCACCAGGAAGGGATCAGCGACATCGAGCGGGCGAGGATGGCCCGGGGAGGGGCTTCATGGCCGCGTGGCTGATCGGGGGCCTCGTCGTCGCCTTCGCCGCCGGAGCGGTGTGGGCCGCCCGCTCGCTCTTCCTGCCGCCGCTAAGGCGGTCGGTGCGGCCGGGTTGGAGGCCCGTCCCGAGAGACTGACGCACCAAAAAGAAAGCCGACCGCGCTGCGAACACGGTCGGCGAACCCGGGGTGACGAGTCCCGGGGTGAAACCCGAACGACGAAGAATGTAATGCCGAGCAGAGGACGAATCAACATGCGGAGCCGGATCAGGCTGACCGTTGCCGCCCGCATCGTCGATGCGCGCGCCGCTGTGACCAACGCGGCGATGGCGATGGCGGAGAGCGGACACCTTCGGCGGGCAATGCTGTTCGCACGCGTTGCTATGATCCTCGACCGCCTCCGCGGCTACCGCGGCGTGTGGACCGCGCGGGAGTGGAGGCAAGCGCTCGCCTCCTACGCGGAGGTGGGCCGGTGACGCGGACGCGCCGAGTGATCGCGATCGGCTGAGCCGAATTCCGAATTCATTCATGCAGCGGAACTGAAAATGGCGAATAGCAGCACAGCGCTCGCGCGCACCGACAACGAGGATGTGACGGAGGAAGGGCGACAACAGCTTCAGCTGATCCGGCAGCAGGGGGCGTTAGCGGTCGAGAAGGCGAAGCTCACCCGCGGAATCGCCAAGCAGCTGGAGAACATGAGCTGGGGGTCCGGCTACTCGCTGGTGAAGGGAGAGGAGCTCCCGTCTGGCACCCGGTACGCCATCGCGCAGCTCTGCGCGATCACCGGCGCCAACCCCGCGCTCCATCTCTACATCCTTGGAGACCGGCCGTACCTCAATGCGGACTACTGGGCGGAGAAGATCGCCGGTCAGGAGCGCTTCATCCGGTACGAGCAGTTCAACCTTTCGCTGTCGCACATCGAAGAGCTTCGCCGACTGGCGGACGAAGCGGCTGCGGATGGCGACCAGGATGACGCCATTCGGCTGCGGAGAGAAGCGCGCGACCTTGCGCAACGCCGCAGCCACTTCGCCCCGCCGGAATGGGCCACACACGTCTACGAGACCGTCATCTACCGGTACAGCGAGGCGGCCCCACTGGCGGCGATCCGCCGGGGCGAGGCGAACGCCTCGGACTGGATCGAGGTCGTCCGTGAGTGCAACTGGGCGGGCAACAAGCCAAAGGGGAAAACCGCTCAGGGGAAGGAATACGACGCGGATCCGGTCGGGAACGCCGAACCCGCCAAGACCGCGCGCAGCCGTTCGCTCCGCCGCGCCGCTGTCAAGGCATTCGCGGTCACCCTCGCGCCGGTCGAGGCCGAGCTCCGGAAGCTGGAGAACGCGATCGAGGCCGACTTCGAGGTCCTGCACGATGACCAGCAACAGGCCCGGGCGGCTCTGCCTGCCGCTGGAGAACCGCAGGCTGCCCGCACCGGCTCCGGCGAGCCGGCGGCCGCCAGAGCAGAGGGAGCGGAGCCGCTGCCGACTCAGGAGCTGCAGCCCCGTCGCAAGCCGCAGCTCTCCCCCGAGGCCAGGGCGGAGCGGGACAAATACGTCGAGGGCTGTCGCGTCCTCGACATCGACCCGGCCTCGCCTCGCCTGCTTGAGAAGATCGGTGGACGGACTCCCGAAACCGTCGAAGACTTCCAGGCACTGAACGCCGCGCTGGCCGCGATCGCGGATGGAGGCGACCAGTGAAAGGCGTCGCACTCTCCGACTTGCATCTTGGCTTTCGCGGCGCTGGCCGAGTCGTCGATGGTCGGAACCAGCGCGAGGTGGACGTCGAGACCGCCTGGGCGGCCGCGGTGGAGAAGATCATCCTCGAGCGGCCGGACATCGTCACGATCGCGGGCGACGTTTTTCATTCGGTCCGCCCCTCCATGCACGCCGTGAAGGCGTGGCAGGACGGTATCCAGCGCATCGCGGAGGAGAGCCCCGCCGCCATCATTGTGATCGGCGGGAATCACGAGTCGCCGCGCACGGTCGAGACGCTCACACCCAACCTGGTCGCCGAGCGGGATGCCCGGATCATTACGGAGCCCTGCCGCCTCGACCTCACCGTGGGGCGGACCGGTGAGCGGGTCTCCGTCGCATGCCTTCCGTTTGTCGCGATGCAGGAGGAGCGCTCCTTCCTGGTCGAGCCGAACCCGGCTGCCGACATCAACATCCTCCTCATCCACGCAGCGGTGCGGTCCTCGCTCGCCCCGCACGCGCTCCCGCCGATGTACGGGGGAGCGGCGGCGTATGACGTCGCCGCCGCGGAGGGCTTCGACATCGTCGCGTGCGGGGACTTCCACGAGTTCCGGGTGCTCTCCGCCCACGAGCCGCAGTGGATGTGGATCGGCGACCCGGAGAGCGAATCCCTCGAGCAAATCTACGATCTTCGCCGCGAAGGTGCGTTCGCGTTCTACAGCGGGTCGATCGAGCGCACGAGCTCGAACATCTGGGATGAGCACCTCCCGAAGGGGTTCGTGGTTTTCGACACGGACCTTCAGTTGGCTCGATTCGTCGAGATCCCGACCCGCCGCATGCTGCAGTGCGATCTCGGCGACTTCGATCTTCCGCCTGGCGTCGGCGCGGAGGAAGTGAACCGCTGTCTCGCACAGATGGTCCAGGCGGGTCACCCCACGCTGGATCGAGACGCGTTGTTCCGCTTCCGGGTTGATGCTTTCCCTCGGTCCGAGCGTGACCTCATCGACTGGGCGGCCGTGCGCGAGCTCCGTGAGCGGCACGTCCACTTCCACCTCGACATCCGCTGGGCTGACCGCGACACGCGCGAGTTCATAGATCGCCGCGAGCGGCCGAATCGCTCCCTGGCGGACGAGGCTGCGGCGTGGTTCGCCGATGACGAGCCGCCGGTGCGCAGCGCCGCGTTCCGCTACCTCGGTTTTGATCTTCCGCAGGAGGTGCCTGCGTGAAGATCAAGCGCATCCATCTCCGGAATTTCCGGCAGCACGCCGACTCCGAGATCCACTTCGGCGACGGGATCACCGGCATTCTCGGCCAGAACGGATCCGGGAAGAGCACGGTGATCGAGGCGATCGCGTTCGCCCTGTACGGTGCTGAGGCGATTCGCGGCACCAAGGACACGATCCGCTGGGATCGCGCGCCCGCGCGTCGCGTGGCGGAGGTCACCCTCACGTTCGACCTCGAGGGGAAGACGTACACGGTCACCCGGACCGAGACGAACGCCCGTCTGGAGGTCGGTGCAGGCGTCATCATCGCCGATGGCACCAGCGCGGTGAACGGCTACATCCCGAAGCTGCTCGGTATGGGATGGAAGGAGTTCGCCTCCAGCCACCTGACCGCGCAGAAGGACCTGATGCGGCTCGCCACGATGGGGGCGACCGAGCGGCAGGCATTCTTCCGCGAGGTGATGGGCGTGAGCCGCGTGGACCAGGCGCTTGCAGCCGCCCGCCGAGAGAAGGCGGATCTCGCGCGAGAGCGCGATGGCCTCGCTGCCGGCCTCGGCGAGCGAGCCCCCCTCGCCGCTGATGTTTCGGAGGCCGAGATCGCGATCACACATGCGCAAAAGGCCCGGCAGTCGGCCGCAGAGGCGCTGGAGGCCGCTCGGGACGCTCTGGCCACGGCTGAGGAAGCGCTGCAGGTGCACCGCGAGCTGGAGGCAGCTGCAGCGCAGCGCAGGCGCGAGATCGAGGAAGCGGAGAAGGAGCTTGCCAGAACATCCGCGGAGATCGGAACGCTGTCCGCCCGTATCCAGGCGGCTACAGAAGCAGGCAACCGAGCCGAGACCCGAGCGGCGGAGCTCGATCGACTCGCCGATCTGCGGAAAGAGCGTGACGAGCTGCTGTCGCTTCGTGCGACGTCGGGCGAGCGGGCCTCGGTGACCGAAGAGATCCAGCGCGCGAAAGCCGATCTCGGGCGGCTTCGCGAGAAGGCGGTCGAACTGGAGGGGAAGGGTGCGGCATACGACGCTGCCGCACACGCAGCCGCGAAGGCGCAGCGCGAGCAGTTGATGGCCGAAGGCTCTGCGCTCGCGAACAAGCGTCGCGAGATCCGGGCTGCAGCGGAGGCCAACGCCCGGAACCTGGAGGCAGCGCGCAGCCGGGAGGAACGCAAGCTCAAGGCGATCCAGGACGCCGGTGAGGCGGGGTGCTGCCCCACCTGCTCCCGGGCCCTTGGTGAGCAGTTCGGCGCCGTCGTCTCCGCCATCCAGCAAGAGATCGCCTCGCTCACGGCTGCGCATTCCGAGGCCACCCGCACCGCACAGGAGACTGCCCGCCCCTCTGAGGCAGAGGCCGTGATCGCTCGCCAGATCGAGCAGCTCGACGCGGAGCTCCGGGAGCACGAGAGGCTCCGCGAGCAGTCCGCTTCCGCCGCCAGTGCTCTGAATCTGGCCTGCGCCCGGATCCGGGCGACGGAGGAGTCTCTCAGCCGTCTGAAGGCGCGGCTTGAGGCTCTACCGGCTGCGGAATTCGACGCCGACTTGCTGGCTGAGATCGAGGTGGAGATCTCGCGGCTGGAGAAGGTGGCGCAGGAGGTCGCAGCTGATCGCGCACTCGCGGCGCAGCGGCAGGAGTTGGAGAGCGAGCGCCACCAGTGGCTGGAGAAGAACGGGCAGGCGGCGCACCGGTTTGCGGAGGCGAACGATGCGCTGTCGGCGCTCGGCTACGATCCCGAGGCGCACGAAGCCGCCCGTCGCGCGCACCAGGAGGCCGAGGCGCAGCGTCAGGCCGCTGCGATCGAGTTGGCACACGCTGAGGGAGCCGTAGCCGCCGCAGAGGACCGTCACGTCCGGGCGGTGCGTGCCCTGGAGGCCTACGACGCCCGTGCTCGTCAGCTGACGGAGCTTGAGGAGCATCTACGTGTGGCAAGCACGGCGGCGGACCGCCTCGCGGACTTCCGGGTGGCCGTGGCGAGCGCCATCCGGCCGGAGATGGAGGAGCTCGTAACCGGCTTCGTGTCACTCCTCACCGATGGCCGGTACGAGGCAGTCACCATCTCGGAGGACTTCTCCTGCACCCTGCACCGCGACGGCGTGCCGGTCGAGGTGATCAGCGGCGGCGAGGAAGATGTGGTCGCGGTCGCGATGCGGCTGGCCACGTCTCAGATGATCGCTGAGCGCGCTGGTCACCCGCTGTCCCTCCTCATCCTCGACGAGGTCTTCGGATCGCTCGACGACGTGCGGCGCGCGAATGCGCTCGCGCTGTTCCGCCGGCTGCGAGGGATTTTCGAGCAAATCCTCCTTATTTCGCACATCCCCGAGTCTCAGCACCAGGTCGATCACGTGGTCACGGTCGAGTTCGACCCGGCCCGGGGATGCAGTGTCGTACGCGGCGGATCCACGGAGGAGGCGGAAGTCGAGCCACAGCTCGCAGAGGTCGCCTGAGCACACAACACCCGAACGCATCGGTCCCATGATCTTCTTCGATCTCGAAGGTACCGGCCTCGACACCGCCAACGACCGCATCGTCGAGTTCGCCTTTGTCGCCCCGCTGCACCTAGCGGAGCCCTGGACGGAGCGCGTGAACCCCGGTGTGCCGATCCCGCCCGAGGTGTCCGAGATCCACGGAATCACCGACGCAGACGTGGCGGACCTGCCCGGCTTCAATCACTACGCCCCGCGCATCCAGCGACTGATCGACCTGGTCCAGCCCCTTGTGCTCTGCGGCTACAACATCCGGCGGTACGACACCCTCCTCCTGGACGCGGAGCTCCGGCGCGCTGGCGAGCCGGGCCTGCCCCGGAAGGAAGATGGCTCGCTCGATGTGCTCGAGATCGACCTCTACCAGATCTGGTGTCGGTACGAGGGGCGGAACCTCGCCGGCGCCGCCAAGCGCTTCGCGGATCGGGACCTGGAGGGCGCGCACGCCGCCGACGCGGACACGGACGTCCTCGCCGACATCCTGGAGGGGATGTGCCGCGCCTTCAGTCTGCCACTCGACGCGAAGGTGCTCGCTGAGCTGTCCGTTCCGGAAGGTGAGGTCGATCGGGACGGGAAGTTCAGGCGGCGGGAGGATGGGGTCATCCTGCTGAACTTCGGCAAGAACCGTGGCCGGCCGGCGAAGGATGACCCGGACTTTCTCGAGTGGATGCTCGGGAAGGATTTCAGCGCAGAGTCTAAGGCTGTCGCCCGCCAACTCTTGGAGGAGGTCTACCAGGAGGAAGAAGCCCGGTACGCCGCATCCAGTGCGGGCTGGGGCGACGAGGACGATCTGCCGTTCTGAGTTTTTATGGTCGCCTCGTCCCTCCACCCCGCCTTCGAGCGCGCTCCCGCGCATCACCGCTGGAGCGGTCCCCTGCCTGAGCTTCGAGCGAAGCTGGAGGCGGAAGCGGCCAAGATCGCTCCCCGGTTTGCCTGGCGAGTCCTCGCCCACGGAGCGTGCGTGGCAATGCAGCGGCTGGACGATGTGCTGATCTGCCGGATCTCGCGCGACGTCGTCCCACCGCGAGGATCCGAGCGGAAGTGGGATCAGGAGCTCGCCACCTTCCGCCGGGAGCTGCGTCTCGACCGATGGGAGGAAGAGGATGCCCCGGAGGCGGTCGGTGTGGCGAGGCTGTTCCGCTGCCCCGTTGCCCTGCTCTGCGACCAGGGGTGCGGCCGGAAGATCTCGGAGATGGGCCAGCTCTTCGGCGGGAGCACCTGCGATCACTGTGCGCTGGCGTTGAAGCTCGGGAGGACGGCGTGAGCCTCACCGTTGACCTGGCCGCCGAGCGAGCCCGCGCAGCAGAAAGGCGTAAGGCATGTCGACTCCGCACACGGGCTCGGATAATCCTCGCTGAGCGGTGGAACGCCACCGAAAACGAGCTGCGGAATGCAATCGCGGAGGAATACCCGCGCATGGAGGCGAGCGAGGCCGCCGAGCTCCTGCGTGTCGCCCTTGAAATCCAGGAGAGGGAGAAGCCCCGGCGGGTGCCGGTGAGCGGCGTGGTTGACCTCCGGCCCCCCGAGGTTCCGGCGAAGATGCCGCCGCGCAAGAAGTACCGGCAGGAGTGGGATCAGCTGCTCAGCGAGCGGCTGCGGGATCGGGAGCCGGACCCGAAGCCTGAGTCCAAGCCCAAACCACCCAAGGAAAAACCAATGCCCGCACCGAAGGTGAGCAGGAGGAGAGTCGGAGACGAAGTCGACATGCGCGCAATTAATGCCGACCTGCGCGCCAGGATAACGGCGGCGATCGACGCGGAGGTACAGCGCAACCCGGATGCGAAGTCTACCGACATTCGCCGGGCCGTGCGGGAGGCAACCGGAATCGCACTCACCGCGCGGCAATCCGACTACCTACGAGCGAAGGCACGGGGTCAGGTCAAAGGGCTCGCCCCGCGCCGAACGGACGAACCGAAACAAGCAGGGGACGTCATGCCCGCTGCGACGGCGGCGAAGAAAACGGATCTGCCGGAGGTCGGCTCTGGCGACTACATCCGGCTGGAAGAGGTAGACGGCGGATGGCTCGTGCAGGTGTCCATTCGGTTCAAGGACGCGGGGAGCGCCCGCAAGGCGATAGCAGGGTTGCTGGCGTGAGCAATGCCGATCGCCGGTGCAGGATCGCGGCGGGCGAGGCGCACGAGCCCACGATGAGGTAGACGGCGAGCAGGAATTCACGAGAACAGGAGCCCCACGAGAGCTGAATGGCCGAGTTAGCGATCGATCACCCGAAGCATGGCCCTCGGATCCGCTCTTCGCGGATCCTGCGACCGGAGGAGCGCGACGCGCGAGAGGCCGTCGCGAACATCCGCAAGCAGCTGATGAAGCTGGATGCGCTGGACAAGGAGATGGTGGCGCGCCTGGAGGCTGCACTCGATGACTCCGAGGAGCTCGAGCGCCTCGCTGGTACTTACCTGTCGGACTCGGACCGGCTCCGACTCGGCTACTGGCCGGAAGGCAGAGCCTACCTTGTGCTCGAAGAGGCTGAGCTGATCGCCCGCTTCATCCGGGAGCGGTATCGGCCCGACCTGAATGGGTTCGCAATCGCGGTGATCTTCGAGAAGAAGCTCTCGCCCGTCCTTCGGCGCGGGCGCCTCGGCACGGCTGCCAAGCTACCGGGCAAGACCCGCTTCCTGACCGAGTTCGCCGCTCAGGGGGAAGGCGTGGCATTCGACGCGGTCATCACTCTCGGCTTCCTGGACTGGGTATGCCTGACGGACGCGGACCGTCAGCGACTGGTGCACCACGAACTCGAGCACCTCGCCCCGGACGGCGAAGGCGGGATCATGCTCGTCCCCCACGACTTCGAGGACTTCCGATCGATCTGGGAACTGTACGGGCCTGCGTCCGAGACGGGCGTCTTCAGCAGCGATTCGATCGGCAGGAAGGTGACCCTGACCGGGTCCCAGATGGACCTTATGGAAGAGGCGGTCTGATCGATGGTTGCTTCGGACCTGCTGGATCGCTGGCGAGAACTCGCCGAGACACTGGAGCCGTTTGCGGCGGCGGCGGCGGAGGCGTACCGCCGAGCAGCGCAGGAGCTTGAGGACGCTCTACGTGCCGCGGCCACCGAGCCCATTACTCCGCGCCAGGCGGAAGCCTAGGGCATCTGTGACGCGGAGACAGTGCGGCGCGCAGTTCGGGAGGGGCGGGCGACCAACGTCGGAACGCCCGGCAGAATCCTGGTTCCCCGCAACCAACTGCCTCGCGGGCGTGGCCGAAGGCGATCATCCTTTGAGGAGATCGCCAGGACGGCGGTCAGACCCTCGAACAGGAGATGACCATGGGAAGGCTGGAGGTCCTGTACCGCAAGAAGGGGCGTGGATACACCGTCAGCCTCGTGAGGCGCTCGGACCGACCCGGGCTGTGGCTCCGCTGGTGGGACGGCTCGCTGCGGGATGGCCGGGGCGACTACGTGTGGCGCTGCCTGGATCACGAAGACGAGCTCCAGGCACGGAGGGAGTGCGACCAATTGGCGGGGCTGAAGCTGGCCGGGCAGCTGGCCGCCGAGAAGAGCGACGAGATCTCGATCACTGCCCTGTTCTCCGCCTACGAGTCGGCAAAGACCTCCAGGAAGAAGCCTGATCAGGCCTACCGGGATCGGTACCGGATGAAGCTGTGGCAGCGGTTCCTTCGGGATCCGTCGCGGCCGGCGCTCTCGATCGATCCCGACACGGTCGAAGCCTACGCCGACTGGCGCCGGGAGCAGGGTGTGGGTGACACGACCATCGGGCACGAGATCGTGTTCCTCCGCGGGGTGCTCGATTGGGCGCTGACGAAGCGGACGCCAAGCGGGGAGCCACTACTCCGGTTTAATCCGATCGCGAAGGTCAAGCGGCTCCGCAGCCGGGATCCCCATGTGCCCGTCGCGTCGCCGAGGGATTTCGCCGCGGTGCTCCGCTACTCCGACCGCGTTGATCGCCAGAAGCTACTGCGACCGCTGCTCATCCTGGTCCACGAGCACGGCTGGCGTCTTTCTGCGTGGTGCCAGCTGCGAGCCTCGGATCTAGACCTCAAGCCCTTCGAGCCCGCCCCCGGCGTTGTGTGGCCTTACGGGCGGATTCGGAAGCGGAGCGAGACCGACAAGAAAGGCAAGGGCGCATGGGTGCCCCTGACCCCGCGCTCCAGGAAGGCCGCGGCGCTGCTGCTGCGCCGCTCAGCAGCGATCGGCGAGACCTACCTGTTCCGGGCGCCGCGGGCCAAAGGGCACTGGCAGGTCCAGCACGCCCTCGACCTGCTGCACCGAGCGGAGCGGCTCGCCACTGACGAGCTCCGTCGCGGTCACCTGATCGGTGAGGACGAAGAAATCCGCCTCGGCGGCTTCCACGCCCTGCGGCGGAAGTGGGGATCCGATCGCAAGGGTGAGCCACTGGTCGATGTGGCGGAGGCCGGTCAGTGGCATCCGGCGACGCTGCTTCAGCACTACCAGAAAGCCGATCCGGAGACCACGCTCCGGGTCACGCTGAGGGCCCGAAAGTAGGGAGAAACCAGAACCGAAACCAGAACCACGCGGATTAGGCGAAGTGCCATAGATGAAGGAATGAGAAGGAGTTCCCCCCGGAGGATTCGAACCTCCACTATGGGTTCCAAAGACCCGTGTGCTGCCATTACACCAGGGGGGAGCAGACCTTAAAGCTAACCCGCATCAGACAACAGGGTCAACCCGACTACCGCGGCTGCAACGCGGGTTCGGGGAGCGCCGTCAGAGTAGCCGCTAGCCACACCGTGAAGCCCTTCGCGTGCAGCTCGGGGGCGGCCGAGAGGGGCGGACTCCGGTGGTCGAATACCGCGAAGATCGAGGCTCCGCTCCCCGCCAGCAGCGCGATGCGCGCGCCCGACCGACGCAGGATCTCCAGCCCCTCCCTCAGCCGCGGCAAGCGCTCGCACACCACATCCTCGAAATCGTTGTGCGCCCGCGCCGCAACTCCCTCCCATCCGCCCAGTTCGGCGAGCCGCACGAGGGAGGCGCGCGGCCGATACGCACCCCCACGGAGCTGCGCGATCCGCTGGAAGGCGCCCGCGGTCGACATGGGCTCTCGCGGGTGCGCTACCAGCACCGAAGCGGCGGGCAGCGGCGGTAGCGCGAACAGCCGCTCCCCGCGACTCCAACCCAGCGCGAGGGGCGACCCGCAGAGGAAAAACGGCACATCGCTCCCCAGCTCTATGGCGATCTGCAGGAGCACTTCCTCGGCCAGCGGCCCCCCGAAGAGCCGGTTGAGGGCGCGCAGCGTGGCCGCGGCGTCTGAGCTTCCACCACCCAGACCCGCCGCGGCCGGAATTCTCTTGTGCAGCTCGATGGAAAGCCCCTCGTCCGGGCGACCCACTTCGTCTAGAAAGCGGCGCGCCGCCCGCACCACCAGGTTGTCCGTCGGCGGACCCGTCTCGATGCCGCCCTCCACTTGCAGGGTGATCCCCCGGCCGCCGCGGGCGATGGTCAGCTCGTCCGCCAGGTCGATGGCGCAGAAGAGGGTCTCGAGCGAATGATAGCCGGAGTCTTCCCGCGCCAGGATGTGCAGCCAGAGATTCACCTTGGCCGGGGCGTTGATCCGCACGACGCTCACGCGGTCCCCTCCGCTCGCGACGCCGCCGACGAGCTGTCCGTGGCCTGTTCCACGGTCTCCTCGCTCCTGCGCACCGTGCGCCAGCCCAGTCCCAGGCGCCACACGTAGTAGATCCCGATCAGGGTCACCGGTATGAAGCCGGCTATGTGGTAGCCAACGGCAAAGGAGACCGCCTTCTGCGGCGCCACCTCCCACAGTGCCAGGCCCACCCGAGCCGCCGCCTCGAAAGGCCCGAAGAACCCCGGCGAGGAAGGAATGGACACCGCGAGGGAGATGAGAGACTGGAGGAACACCGCTCCGGAAAAGGACACTTCACCGATCCCGAACGAGCGGAACGCCAGCAGATAGGACAGCGCGGTAGCCAGCCACTGACCCAGAGCCAGGACCACGGAAATGACCAGCAGCCGCACCTCCCGCAGTACCGTGAGGCCCTGGAGGAAGGCCTCCAGGCCGCGAACCACGGCCAGGCCGAGCGGTCGCGGCAGGATGCGGAGCATGACCGCTTCGATCAGGCGAACGACGCGCGCCGGAGCAACGACCAGCAACAGCAGCGCCACCGCCGCCAGGCTCATCGCGACGCCGACCACCCGCGCCGCGGCGCGCGGGTCGACTCCGGCGATCGTACTCGCCACGGGAAAAGAGGGCGCCGCCATCGCCGCGAAGAGCAGGCCGACCAGGATGAGCCCGTCCAGGATCCGCTCGACCAGAAGGGTCGCGAGCGACCCGGCGACGCTCACCGGCGTGAGCCGCGACAATGTGAGTGCTCGCGCGAATTCGCCCACCCGTGCCGGCAGGAGATTGTTGGCCGCGAATCCGATCATCACCGCGGCGTAGCGAGGCCGGAAGGGCAACCGCTGCTGGAGTGGACGCAGCAGGACTCCCCAGCGAACCGCCCGTATGGCGAATCCGACCAGGGTGAGTGAGACGGCCAGTGTGAGCAGTGGAAGATTGGCTCGGGAGAGCTCGTGGCGCACTTCGGCGAGGGACACATCGCGCAGCACCCAGAGCAGCAGCAGGACGCTCAGGGTGACGCCGATCAGGGTTTTGAGGTGGGACCTCATTCCTCCGGGGCGCCCCCCGCTGCCGCGACCTCCAGCAGATCGAAGAGCTCACGGAGACTTCCCGCCAGCTCCACCTCGGCGCCGGGCACCTCGCGCACGGCCCGCTCGATCTCGTCGCGCATGGCGAGCGCCTCCCGCAGCGCCCCTTGCCGATCCATTAACAGGGTTTCGATCGGTACGGGTTCCTGCAATGCCGCTGCGGTGGGGTGACTCATCTCGGCCTCGTGATCGGGCGTCAGGACGTGGGGGCCCTCGTCGTCGTAGAAGAGAGCCTCGATCTCGACCGGCTCTACCGGGGCTGCTTCCACCAGAGACACTGCGCGGCTTCCTCCGACATCCACGGGCTCCGACGCGCTCGGCTCTTCGGAGTGTTCGACCCGATCCCAGCGGGCGATAGCGGCACGAATGCGCTCGTCGTCGATCTCGCCCCAGCGCTCCGAGGCGCGCACGAGGAGCTTCAGGTCACGCACCGTGCGCAAGGAGAGCTCGCGGATCTCCTCGCTCCACGAGACCTGCGCCGCCTCCACCGAGCGCAACGCCTCTTCCAGGCGCTCCGCCAGTGCGCCAACGCTCTCGGCGCCGGCCATCTGCGCGCTGCCGCGCACGCCGCCCGCCAGACGGAGCAGCAGGGAGAGATGCGGTGATCCGCCCGCCGAGAGCTGCGCCTCCAACTGGTCCAGGTAGTCGGCCGCCTCCAACGCGAAGTATCGGTCGAGCTGGTCCGACATCTTCAGATCCCGCCCCGCGCGCGGCGCATCACCTCCGCCATTTCGCGCACCGCACGCTCCAATCCCACGAAGATCGCATGGCTCACGATGGAGTGGCCGATGTTGAGCTCCTCGACCTCCTGGATCGCGGCGATCGGCCCGACGTTGAGATAGGTAAGCCCGTGACCGGCGTGCACCGCGAGGCCCAGCGATCGACCGAGCGCGGCCGCGCGTGCGAGCCTCCGGAGCTGCTCGGCTCTCTTCTCCCCACCGGTGTTGGCGTACTCGCCCGTATGAAGCTCGATGGCCTCGACGCCCAGGTCGGCGGAAGCACGAATCGCGTCCTCCTCCGGATCGATGAAGAGGGACGTGCGGATCCCCGCCCCGCGCAGGCGTTCCACAGCCCGGCCGATGTCCCGCCTCGCCTGCTCGGTGGCGAGCATCAGCCCCCCTTCGGTGGTGACCTCCTCCCGTCGCTCGGGGACCAGCGTGGCCTGGTAAGGCCTCCAACCCACCGCCAGCTCCACGACATCCGAGACGGCGGCCAGCTCCAGGTTCAGGGGTGTGCGGATGGTTCGGACAAGGAGGTCGACATCGCGATCCTGGATGTGGCGACGGTCCTCACGCAGATGAACCGTGATGCCATCCGCCCCGCCCAGCTCGGCGAGCACGGCCGCTCGCGCCGGATCGGGCTCGTCCGTGCGGCGAGCCTGCCGCACGGTGGCGACGTGATCGATGTTGACGTAGAGTCTCACGCTTTCGCTCGGAGCAGTTGCGCCACGACCTGCGCGGCCTCCTCGTCGAGGCCGCGCTGGCCGGCGATTTCCAGCGTCGCAAGGGCGAGCACCGAATATAAGTGCGCGTCGGAAGGCGACAACTGCGAGAGATGCGCCCGCACGGTGCTCGCGTCTCCCCGCACGACCGGACCCGTCAGCGCGTCGACGGGCCCCAGTCGGGCCACATTATCCACTGCGCCGCTCGCCAGCGCGCACAGGGCGAAGCGCGCCTCCTCGCGCGGAATTCCCGCCTCGCTCATCCAGCGCTCGGACACGCTCAGGAGTGTCACCACGAAGTTGGACGCAGCCACCGCGGCAGCATGGTATAGAGCCTTCGCTCCCTGCGGAACGGCGAGAACCTTCCCGTCGAGGTGCTCGGCCAGTCGCTGCGCGGCGGCGACCGCCTCCGTGTCGCCCTCGACCGCGTACCAGGCGCCATGCAGTCGGGCGGCTGCCCCGGCGTCGGGGAGGGCGACGAGGGGGTGTAGCGACCCGACGTGACACCCGTGCTCCGCCAGTGGCCTGAGAACCTCGGCCCCCATCGCGCCGCTGAGGTGCAGACAGACGGTTCCAGCAGGGAGTGGTAGAGAGGCGAGCGACGCGGCGACCTCCCCCAGCGCGGAGTCTGGAACCGCGAGGATCAGGGTTGATGGAGGATTTGCGGCGAGTGCTTCGTAACTTGCGCGGTACGCGACGGAGGAGGCGAAGGAGCCGGACGGCTCGAGGAGCGGGTGCTCGGGGGTGGAAGGTGATCGACCGATGACGGTCAGCCGGCGGGCGGCGCCGACGCCCGCCAGGGCGAGACCCAGCGCGAGCCCGGCCCGTCCCGCTCCGAGGATGGCGAGGTGATCGAGGGCCTCACGCACCGTCGTGGATCTTCACCCCCGGGTGCTGGCGGAGGCGCCCGAGGACCGCTTCCGGGAGGCGAGCGCGCAGGCTGATCCCGTTCCCCTCGACCTCCCGGCCGAGAACCTCACCCTCCCGATAGATCTCCGCGAGCATGCCTCCGCTGGTAACCGGCAGCAGGATCTCCACCTCGCGATTGCGGCCGCGAACCCGGTCGCGCAGCAGGTCCCGCAGCGGTTCGACGCCTCCCTCTTCCATGCTGGTCACGAACACGGACGGGCGAGTGAACAGCGCGGCGGCACGCTGTCGCCAGACCTCTTCCTCCGCGTGGGTCAAGCGGTCGACCTTGTTGAAGACCAGCACCTGCGGGCGGTGCGACAGCCCGAGGTCCTCGAGTACCTCGTCCACGACTTCCTTCTGCTCCTCCCATCCCGGGTGGGAGATGTCGATCACGTGCAGAAGCAGGTCGGCGTTGAGGGTCTCCTCCAGGGTGGCTCGGAAGGAGGCCACCAGGTGGTGCGGCAGCTTGCGGATGAAGCCAACCGTGTCGGTGACGAGCGCTTCGTACCCGTCACCCAGATCGACCAGGCGGGTAGCCGCGTCGAGGGTGGCGAAGAGACGGTCCTCGACGAAGGCGTCGGTCCCGGAGAGCGAGCGCAGGAGCGACGACTTGCCTGCGTTCGTGTATCCCACCAGCGCCGCCTTGAAGATCGCCTCCCGGCCCTTGCGCTGGGTCTCACGGCGACGCCCCACCCGCTCGAGCTCCTCCCTCAGGCGGCTGATCCGATGATTGATCATACGCCGGTCGGTCTCGAGCTGGGTCTCACCGGGGCCTCGCATGCCAATACCACCCCGTACGCGCGAGAGGTGCGCCCACATCCGGGTGAGGCGCGGCAGCATGTACTGTAGCTGGGCGAGCTCTACCTGGAGCTTCGCCTCCGCGGTACGCGCCCGGGTTGCGAAGATGTCGAGAATCACCTCGGCGCGGTCCATCACCCGGGTGCCCAGCAGATCCTCGAGGTTCTTTCCCTGAGCGGGGGTGAGCTCCTCGTCGAAGATCACCAGCGTGCCCCCGACCTCCTTCACCAGGTCGCGCAGCTCCTCCGCCTTTCCCTCACCGAGAAAGTACTTCGGATGCGGGGAGTCCAGCCGCTGCAGCAGCTTACCCACGACCTCGGCACCAGCGGTATCAACCAGGCGCTCCAGCTCCTGCAGGTGCTCTTCTGCCAGGCGCGGAGGCACCGTCTTCAAGGGAGCGCCGACAAGCACTGCCTTCTCTCGGGGCTCCTCGAGCTCTATCAGATCACGCCGACCTACCATATCACTCCTGTACTCCGGTGCCGGGGGCCGTTGCTTGGCAGCGGGATTATTGCGACCCCAGCAGGGACACCGTGCCGCTCTTGCGGAACGGCACCGCCCGTCCACCCAGGGGTGTGCGTACGTTCACGGTTCCGGTCGCACGATAGGTGAAGGTGCCGGCGCGCATGAGCGACTGGCTCGCCGCCCCCAGAGCAGAGTAGCTGAACTCGACCGGGATCTGGACCTCCGCCGTGTCCCGTGCCCCTACGGTAAAACCCTGGGCGTAGGTTCCGGTGGCGAAGTCGATCCACGTCGTGTCCCCAGGCGTCGCAGCCGGATCGCTGACCGAGAGCTGGTAATTGAGCTCGTCGGCGCCCAGGGAAAAGCGGTTCGGATTGATGACCTGCACGTTGACCAGCAGGGTCCCTCCCCGGATCCCCAGACCACCCACCTGCACTGACTGGAGTGTGACTTCCGGCTGGTGAAAGACCGATCCCGCGCATGCCCCCAGCAGCCCGGGGACGAGTGTCACCAGGAGAGGACGCAAGTAATTCCGCAAGCTCATAGATGCATCGGTTCAGTTCTCCCCCGCCACGCAGGGCCAATCAGGAGACCTCGAGAGCGGGTGAGGAGGTCCAGCGCTGCCACGCTTCCCCTTCGAGCGGCTTGGCAGCCCCTTCGGGGGCAAGGAGCAGGCCGCGCTGACAGTGCCGGGCCAGGAAGCCAAGATCGTGGCTCGACATCAGGAGCGCGGCTCCCGCGGAGCGTCGCGCGTCGAGCTCCTCCGTCAACCGCTCCGTCGAAGCCTGGTCGAGCCCGTTGAACGCCTCGTCCAGCACGATGAGCTGCGGCCTGTGCAGCAGCGCGATGGTCAGCGCCACCTTCCGCCCCATTCCCTGCGACAGCTCCCGACAGACCAGCGACTCCGCCTGCGCCATTCCCAGTAGGGAAAGGAGCCGCTCCCCCTCTCGGCGCGCCTCATTACGCGGGAGACCTCGAGCGTCAGCAACGAAATCCAGGATCTCCCCGACGGTCAGCTCCCCGTACAGAAACGGCTGCTCGGGAACGAATCCCATACACTCCGCCGCCCGCACCGGATCCGAGAACGGGTCGACGCCGCAGACGCGGACCTCCCCGGCGTCAGGGAGCCGATCGCCGGTGACACAACCCAGCAGGGTGGACTTCCCGGCACCATTGCGGCCTATGACGGCCACAGCCTCGCCCGCCGCGACGACCAGGTCGACCCTGCGCAGAACAATCCGCTTTCGATAGCCCTTCACCAGGCCCCGCACCTCGAGCCTCGGAGACCCCTGCGCCCGATCCACCCTCACCTCCGCCCCGCTGCCCCCACGGACGCGGCGGCGGCGAGCGCGGAAGTCCCTCCCGCCGCTACCACCCAGATCCACCCTCGCCCCATCCCCGACCACCAGGTCCACGCCAGGGCGAGCGGGATCGTCATCCACAGGGAAATCCCCCACCCCCACGCCCACCGGCCGACGAACCGCGCAGCAATCGAGAAACCCACCATGCGATCGATCCAGCGGGGTCCGCGGCGCTCCAGACGTCCGAGGCCAATCGCGGCCGCACCCTGGAGGACGAGCACCGCCACGGCGGCCGACACCACCCACCCACGGGGGCCCGGAGACTCCCCCCAGCGCGCCAGCGCCACCAAAGAGAAGGCCACCACCGGCCAGACGACCCGCGTCGCCCAGGCGTAGCGGCGGGATGCAACCACACCGTCACGCGCCCACACCGCCGCCGCGCGACGGGGAAGCACGCGCGCCAGGCCCCGACGGCGTCTGAGCTCGTTCCCCTCGCCTACCGGCGGTGGCGCGAAGCTCATCTCCAGTGCCTGCGGAGCGAAGCGGGGGAGCGCCCGCTCATACAGCCGGCGCGCGAGCACCGCGGCCGATACCGCGACCGCACCGATCGCCGAGATCACCCATGCGGCCCCCGCATCCACTCCCGCGACCACCCCACCCACGAGCGCGCCCGCCGCGAGGGCCGGCACCGGCGCATAGACCAGCGGCGCCGCGCCTGCCACCTCGCGGTCCCACATCCCGATAGTCAGGCATCCCCGCCCTGTACCCGTACTACCGGGGGGCCGGCCGGCCATGGAATGCGCGGCCGCGGAGGTGGCCAGCAATGCCGCGCCCCAGCTCGTGAGTACCACCGGTATCCCCAGCCGGAGAAGCTTGCGGTACTCCACACCGCCCGCCGCGTGAGCACATCCCGCGAGGAACCCGATCGCCAGCACCCAACCCAGCAGCCGGAGTGCACGCTCCCGGAACAGTGCGCCAGGGGCAACACCCAGCCGGCGCACAAAGGCGTCATCGCTGCCGCGGAAGAGAACGGGATAGGCGAGGAAGGCGACCGCCCCGGAGATGAGCACACCGAACGTCACACCCCCTTCGATCGACGAAAGCTCGAGGGAGCTCACCGAGCCGACTGCCACCACCCCGGCCACCAGGAGAGCGGCCGGGAGGCAGACGCCCACCCAGAACGCCGCCGTGGGGCGCAAAACCAGTGCAGCCAGCCGTCGCGCGTCGGCGCGCAACAAGGCACCGACTCCATCGGGTGCAGTCACCGGTCGAGTTGCCCTCGCTCGCGCATCCGCTCGGCGATCTCCTGCTCGTAGCCGAGCTCCCCGGGCTGGTAGAAGTCACCTTGCGTGACCTCTTCGGGAAGGCAGCGCATCTCCACGTAACCGCCCTCGTAGTCGTGCGCGTACTTGTAGCCCTCGTGGTAGCCCCACTCCTTCATCAGCCAGGTGGAGGCGTTGCGCAGGTGCAGAGGCACCGGGGCATTGGCGGTTGCCTCCGCGGCCTCCATCGCCGCGTTCATGGCAACGTAGGCACGGTTCGACTTGGGCGCGCTCGCCACGTACACGATGGCGTTGGAAAGCGGCAGAAGGCCTTCAGGCAGCCCGAGCCGCTCGAAGGCAATCATCGCCTGCGTGGCCACCATCCCCGCACGCGGATCGGCGAGGCCCACGTCCTCGTACGCCGCCGCGACCAGCCGGCGGAAGAGAACCAGGGGATCCTCACCCGACCGGATCATGCGCGCCGCCCAGTACAGTGCCGCCGAAGCCTGGCTAGCCCGCAGCGACTTGTGGAAGGCGGACAGCATCTGGAAGGCGGTGGTCGTATCGTACTTCGAAATCGGCACCTGCAGGGCCTCCCGCACCTGCTCCAGCGTGACCCTACCGCCCTCCCCCACCAGCTGTGCGGCGATCTCCAGAACATTCAGCGCCTGGCGGGCGTCGCCGCCCGCGGCGTCGATGATGGCACGCTCGGCGTCCGCCTCCAGTTCCAGATCGAGCTGGCCGAGGCCGCGCTCCGGGTCCTCGAGTGCCCGCCGTAGGAGGGTACGCAGGGACTCGTCGTCGAGCGGTTCGAGGACGATCACCCTCGCCCGGGAGAGAAGCGCGGCGTTGACCTCGAAGGCGGGGTGCTCGGTGGTCGCTCCGATCAGGGTGAGCAGCCCCGACTCCACGTAAGGCAGCAGGAAGTCCTGCTGCCCTTTGTTCAGGCGATGGATCTCGTCGACGAAGAGGATCGTGCGCCGCCCCGCTTTGCGGTGCTGCTCCGCGGCCTTCACGATCTCACGCAGCCGCGGCACCCCCTCGCTGACGGCGCTGAAGGGGACGAACACCGCGTCGGTCTCGCGCGCCAGGACGTAGGCGAGCGTCGTCTTGCCGCTGCCGGGCGGACCGTGGAGGATCAGGCTGGGAAGCGGGCCCGGGTGCAGCAGCCTGCGCAGGGTGCCGTCGGGGCCGACCAGATTCGGCTGACCGGCGATCTCGTCCAGGGTGCGGGGACGCATCCGCTGAGCGAGGGGAGCGTGCGCAACGTCCCCGGTCGCGGCTGGCGACGAACGGTCGCCGGGCACGGCAGGGGGCGCGGGTTCCGCGGCCGGGTCGCCGGGAAAGAGGGGGAGCGTGTCGTCGGACATCACCTTCTCGCTCAGCCGTGTCCCAGGATCAGGTGGGCCACGAAGTACAGCGCCACTCCGAGAAAGACCGACCCTGCGAACTGCAGGCCACGCTCCTTCTGTACCTCCGGAATCAGATTGGAGGCGGCTACATAGATGGTAACGCCCGCGCTGAGCGCCAGCCCGTGGGTCTCGAGCGGCTCGAGGTAGGCGGTAAGGAGGACGCCGACCACGGTGGAGAGGCCGAGCAGGATCACGCTGCCGAGGGCCCTCCCCGAGCTGTTTCCGGAGGCGATCATGATCGAGGCGATGGTCACGCCCTCGGGAATCTTGTGCAGCAGGATGGCAGTGAAGATGAGCAGGCCCAGCTCGGTGCTCACCCCGAACCCGCTGGCGATGGCGACACCGTCGAAGAAGGTGTGGAGCAGCAGACCAAGCAGGGCGGCGATCCCCACCCAGCGGCCGACCATCTCGTGGCCGTGGGTCTCCTCACCGAAGTGGAAGTGGCGGACGAAGACGTGCTGGGTCAGGTGGACCAGCAAGTAGCCCACGAGCATGCCGACGGCACCGCCCGATCCCTCGGCGAGGGCATGGGGCGCCATCGCCAGGAAGGCGACCGCCAGCATGAATCCCGCGCCGAACCCGATCAGCAGGCGCTGGCTGAGTCGACCCCGGGGGGAGGCGGTCGTGATGACCAGCCCGCCGGCCAGGTTGGCCCCCGCGGCGACGAGGGCGTAGACCAGCGCTGCGTTCAACGGCTAGACGCGTGAGAGGGAATTCGGAAAACGAGCGCACGGAAAGTGACGTTCGCGGGAAGGAGTGTCAACCGGACGCTAGCCCTCGACGACCACGAAAGCGGCGGCCACGTCGCCGCTGTGGGTCAGGGACACGTGGACGCGGCGCACTCCCAACGCATCCGCACGCCGGCGAGCGCCCCCGTGCAGCTCGAGGTGCGGCGCTCCGCTGGGAGCGGAGACTACCTCCACCTCCGTCCAGGTGACCCCCTGTCCCCAGCCACGCCGCACCGCTTTGAAGAAGGCTTCCTTCGCCGCGAAGCGGGCCGCGAAGGACTGCCCCGGGCGGGAAGTCGACGTGCAGTACGCGATCTCGCGCGGAGTGAACAGGCGCTCATGCGCGCGCCCGGGATGCCGCTCCAGAAGGCGCTCGAGACGGGGAATGTCGGTCAGATCCAGCCCGATTCCGAGAATCATGCGTTGCGGGTCGCGGGGGCACGAGCGAGCGCGTAGAATACGGGAAAACCCGACTGGACTACAAGGCTGCGGACGGCACACTCCTCGCAAGCTGTACATCCGGCAGGACAGGACGACCGAAGCGGAGGGCGGCGGTGGCTCGATCGAGATCGACGCGTGGGTTCACTGCAATTATGGTGGTATTGGCAGGGGCAATCGCCGGCATCCTCATCGGTCAGCTTCTGGTCTATCTCCTTATCGCCCGGTAAGCCGGTAAGAGGATCTTCCACCGACCTGCTCCGGTAGCAACCCTCGCCGGATCCTCCGCACGTCGCCTGTCCTGACCGAGCGGCTATCCGCTCTCGCTTCCGACAACCCGAACCGACGGTAGCACCACCGTGAGGCGTCTGCTTGCTCCCCTGTTCCTGCTGCTACTGCCCCTCGCGACGGCGTCGGGGCAGCTTGCGCGTCCAGCCGAAGCTCGCTCTGCCGCGGATCAGCAGCTTGCAAGCGCGCCCGCGCCAGAGGTGGAGAGTCTGCGGAGGGATCTCGCCAGGATCATCGACGCTCCGGGCTGGCGGGGGGACGACTACGGGGTGCTGGTAGTTTCGCTGGACCGCGGTGATACACTTTTCGCGCTCAACCCCGACCTCCCCCTGGCCCCGGCCAGCAATACCAAGCTTTTCAGCACTGCGGCTGCGCTCTACTACCTCGGGCCGGACTACCGCTACACCACCTATCTCCTCGCGGACGGACCGATCCTCGGCGGCGTGCTCGAGGGAGACCTGATCCTCTACGGCACCGGCGATCCTTCCATATCCCGCCGCGTGTACGACGACCCGCTGGCGCCCTTTCGAGCCCTGGTGGACTCATTGGTAGCGGCGGGCGTGCATAGGGTTCAGGGGGACGTGGTGGGTGACGGAAGCTACTTCGACGACCAGTGGGTGGGGCCAGGCTGGGAGGAGCGCGACCTCAACGCGTGGTACGGCGCTCCCGTGGGGGCACTCTCGTTCGGGGAGAACGTGGTGACCCTTCGCTTGCGGCCGAGCTCGCCCGGCCGGCCAGCGCGCGTGATCACCTCCCCTGCCACGGCGGGGCTCGCCCTGGAGAACCGGGTGATGACGGTGCGCAACGGCCAGAGTGGCGTCAGCTTCGAGCGCGTGGACGGTCGGCTGGTGGCGGTCGGGCAGGTGCGAAGCGGTACCGCCGGCATCGCCCGCACACTGCCGGTGGTCGATCCCGCGAACTACGCCGCCGCGGTCCTGCGCGCGCTGCTGGCAGAGCGAGGGATCAGCGTCGGGGGCCAGGTGCGATCGGTGCGAGATCCGGCCGCATCCCGGGTGCGCTTCGCCAGCCTCGGCGCGGAAAGCGGTGCATCCGTCCCGCGGGTGATCGGTAGCCACCAGTCGCCTCCCCTCGCCGAGATCGTCTCGGTCACCAACCACGTGAGTCACAACCTCTTTGCCGAGGCGCTTCTGAAGACGGTGGGGCGAGCAGCGTGGGGAGAAGGCAGCTACCGGGCCGGGGCGGCCGCTGTGCAGCACTTCCTCGAGGAGGAGCTGGGGCCCGAGCCCGTGTCCATCTCCCAGGTGGACGGCTCGGGTCTCTCGCGCAACAACCTGCTCACTGCGCGCACGGCGGTGCGGTTACTCGGCTACATGCCGGAGAGCGACGTGTGGGACAGCTACTTCGCTTCGCTACCGGCCGCCGCGGTGCCCCGAGGCCTGGAGCACCGCATGCGGGGCACCGCCGCCGCCGCCAACCTGCGGGCGAAGACCGGGACGATCCGCCGGGTGTCGGCGCTCTCGGGGTACGTGCGGACGGCGGACGGTGAGCTGCTGGCCTTCAGCATCCTTGCCAACGGGGTCCCCTCCACCGCGCGCGCGAAGCAGTCGGAAGACCAGATCGGTGCTCGCCTGGCGGCCTTCTCGCGCGGCGACGGGGCCGCCGGAGAATCCGTGGCCGCGACGCGCACGAGCTCCCCGGGCCTGGAGGAGTGATGGCACCCTGACCCCAGGATGCCTCGCCAACCTCAACCACCGTCCGCGGCCTCAATGAGCCTGCGTGCACAGACGAAGAGGCTCCGCATCTCCTCCTCGAAGCCCGAACCGCCGTTGAGGTCGTTGAGGGCGACGCCCCCGTTTCCGATGGCCGCATGGATGATCCGGCCGCCTCCCCGTGAGATGGCCACGTGCGAGATGCGCGGGCCCTCCTCCGCAAAAAAGAGTAGATCCCCCGCCCGCAGCGCGCTGAAGTCCGGACCAGGATCCACCGGGTCGCCCAGGAGCGCTTGCTGATCGGAATCGCGGGGCAGCTCGAGCCCGTGCGCGCGGAAGACGACCTGTACGAGGCCGGAGCAGTCGACGCCGGCGCGGGTGACGCCTCCCCAGACGTACGGGGTTCCCATCCACTCCCGAGCCGTCTCCACGATCCGGTTCCCGATCAATGGAAACCGACGTGCTCTCTCCGACTCCCGTACGAGCTCTCCCTCGGCCCGCACCTCGCGCCCGTCGGGCAGTCGCACACGCCCGTTCTCGAGGGCCAACACGCGGGCACCCCAGGGTAGAAGTGCCAGCCGCACCCCGTGGTCATCGATCGCTACGGCCTCGAGCGCCATACAGGGTTCCCCGCCGACACCCATCAGCCAGTCCCGCGCCTCGACCTCATCCACCAGGCGCAGGTAGCCGCGGTGAAGCCAGCCCAGGTAACCGTCCTCTGAGCGGCATTGCAGCCAACGACCGTGCTGGCGATAGACCAGCAGGCGCTGCCCGAGCACGACCTGCGATACCTGCGGATCCCCGATGAACGGTGCGCTCAGCATCGGGGCGAGAGCAGTCACGCAGAGCGCGTGGGTGAGCCGCTCCTCGTCCAGCGGCAGGCGCACCACCTCGACCCGGAGCGGCCGCTGGGCGTCGATTCGTCCGATCCGCTCGTTCAGCGCTTCAGCCGCCGCCGGCTCGGAGGTCACGCCCACGACGACGACCGCCTGCCCCTCCTCCATCACCTCGACCTCGAAGATCGCGGTGCGCGGATCGGCGGCGAGCTCCGACCTGACGGCGGCGACGATCCCCTCGAGCCTCTGGATCAGGTCCATCCCTCCCTGCTGCTCGCCGTCAGCACCTCAAGGGCGATGCCGACGTCGGCTTCGTCATTGTAGAAGTGGGGCGACAGCCGGATCGCCCCTTCCCGGCGCCCGCAGGTGATCCCGGCTGCCTGAAGGCGCGCCAGGACCCGCTCGATCCCCGGGGTTCGGAAGGCCAGGATGGCAGATCGGTGGCGCTCGTCGGGAGCGCTCACGAGCTCCACGTCGTCCCGCGATTCGATCCATTCGAGCACCGGGGCGAGGAGCCGGCGGGTATGCGCGGCGATCCGCCCGACGCCGACCTCCTGAAGCAGCTCCAGCGAAGCCGTGAAGCCCGCGAAATCATGAAACGGAAGGGTCGCCACCTCGAAGCGCCGTGCGTCCGAGCGCAGCCCCCAGCGGTAGTCCGTCAGCGCCGCCAGGTCGGAGCTGGCAGTCATCCCGGTCCACCCGATCAGCACGGGGTCGATCCGCTCCAGCAAGGCTCGGCGAACGTAGACGAAGCCGGTTCCGAACGGAGCGCAGAGCCATTTCTGCCCACCGGTGGCGAGGATGTCGATGCAGGCGACATTCACGTCGATCGGCAGCTGACCGAGCGACTGGATGGCGTCGACCACGAAGAAGATCTCACGCTCCCGGCAGAAGCGGCCGAACTTTTCCAGATCGGCCCGATAGCCGGTGGCGAACTGCACGGAAGAGAGGGCGAACACTCCGACGTCGCCCCGGTCGAGCCGCTCGAGGAGCCTCGCCTCGTCGGGACGCCCCTGGGAGTCGGTGGGTACGATCTCCAGCCGCGCTCCCGGCGCCGCCATCCAGGGGTAGACGTTGCTGGGGAACTCGCGGTCGCTCACCACGATCGTCGACCCCGAGCGGATCGGCAGCCCCAACGCCGCGAGGTTGATCCCGAAGCTGGTATTCCACCCCAGCGCGATCTCCTCGGCGCTCGCGCCAATGAGCCTGGCTGCCGCGGCGCGTGCCCTTGCGAGCACCTCTACGAGCTTCTCGTCAGGGAGCCCGCAAGGGTCGGCACGGAGCGCGTTCAGCTCCTCCATGGCGCGACGCGCCCGCAATGGGAGGGGCGTGAAGCTCGCCGCGTTCAGATAGCCCGGAGAGAGCTCCGGGAACTCGGCGGCGCGAAGGGCTTCGACGTCGAACGGCGGGCGCAGGGTCAGCTCGGTCATGAAACAGATGCGGGGTTCGGTAAGCGGCGGACAGCTTACGTCGGCGTCGTTGCGAGCTCAAGCCGAAGGCACGTAAATACTGTCCTGGTGTATGGCTGCGTGCGTTCAACGCATTCCTCACGCCGCGGGTCGGACGAGGCCGCAGCGTCCATGAAAATAGTCGCAATCGAGAAGGTCGCGGGCGCTCGCGAGCGGGTGCGACTGCGGCTTGACAGCGGCGAGGCGGTGGAGCTCGCGGCCGAGGTGGTCTACCGGGCGGGATTCCGTGACGGGGAGGAAGTCGCGTCGTGCGTGCTGGAGGAGGCTCTGCTGCAGGACCTGGCGTGGCGCGCGCGTGAGGCGGGGTTACGCCTGCTGGCGCACCGGCCTCGCACCGTGTCGGAATTGCGGCTGCGGCTTGCGCGCAAGGGCTTTCCGCCGGAGGTGGTGGAGCGCTGTCTGGAGGAGCTCGCCGGCAAGGGCTTACTGGACGACGGCGCTTTTGCAGAGATGTTCGCGCGGGACCGCGTGCGCTTGCAGCCGCGAGGGCGTAGGCGGGTGCTGGGCGAGCTGAGAGCGAAGGGGGTCCAGGCCGAGACCGCCGATGCCGCCCTCGACCAGGTTTTCGCCGAGGAGGAGGTGGACGAGCTCTCGCTCGCGCGGCAGGCTGCGCGGCGGTGGCGGCGGCGATCCGGCGAGGACCCGCGCCGCGCACGTCAGCGGTTCATGGCCTTTCTCGCGCGTAGAGGCTTCCCTTCCGAGGTGGCCCGTCGGGTCGCGGAGGAGGTGCTCGGTTCCGAGGAAGCCGCTGACTGGTAAGCAGGCAATCACTCGAACATGTCCCACGCGTGCTCGAGATCCTTCCGAGAGTAGACCCGGAAGGCAGTGAGGGTATTGGTCCGCTCGATCCCCGGGACGCGCGCGATCTCCTCGGTGACGACCTGCGCGACCTGCTCGAATTCCTGCACCCGGACAATCGCAACCAGGTCGTATTCGCCTGAAACCGAGTAGACCTCCGCCACTCCCTCGATGTTGGCGATCCGTCGCGCCAACGAGGGGATGTCACCGGGGACTGCACGGATAAGGACGACTGCTGCCAGCATTCTGGTACCTCCATCGAGGCGATGATGGGCGGACGGACCGCCGCGGTTGCGGCACGCGCACCGGGTGAGTGACGGCAGGCCACGCGCCGCGCGTCTGACATAGGGGAAAGCAAGAAAATGGCCGTTCAGAGCCCCTGGCCCCGGAAGGCCCGGCCGCGCATTCTACACTGCCACGCGGCCCCAGACTACAGTCCGATCAAGAAGGAGAGATGAGCGACATTCTGTTCGCGGACGACGATCCGGCAATGCGGGAGATGGTTTCCCAGGTCTTCGGGTCCGCCGGCTATCGCATCCGCCTTGCCGAAAACGGGAACGAAGCGCTCGCGGAGCTGCGACGGGCCGAGCCTGCCATCGCCGTGCTCGATTACCGGATGGGCTCGCCCGACGGCCTGGAGGTCTGTCGCCAGATCAAGTCCAACCCCCGTCTCCAGCACCTTCCGGTTCTGATCCTCACCGGTGAGAGTGAGATCGAGAGCCGCCTCGCCGGCTTCGAGGCCGGCGCCGATGATTATCTGGGCAAACCCTTCGATCCCCGCGAGCTTCTCGCTCGCGTGCGTGCGATGCTCCTCCTGGCCCAACGCGGATTGGACCGTAACCCGACCAGCGGCCTTCCCGGCGGTGAGGCCATGTACCGGGAGTTCGAGCGGCATCGCCAGCAAGGGAAACCCTTCTGTATCTGCTACCTGGACCTCGACCACTTCAAGCCCTTCAGCGACCGGTTCGGCTTCGCGGCCGCGGACCAGGTGATCCGTGCGGTGGGGTCGATCCTGATTCGCGTGACCCCGTCGGGGACCTTCGTCGGTCACGTGGGAGGGGACGATTTCGTCGTCTTCGCGAAGTGCTCCGATGCGCGGGCGCTGATGAAAGAAGCGCAACGCCTGCTTCGAGAAGCGCTGCGCGAGATCCTTCCCAACGGAGAAGGCAACAAGGAAACCTATCGCGGCGTCGATCGGGAGGGGGTCACGCGCGACTTCCGGTTGACCAGGCTCACTGCCGCCATCATTGAGGTGGACCCGCGGGGCATGGATTCCATGTTCGACCTCAGCCAGATGGTGGCCGAGGCGAAGCGGCGGGCGAAGCACCCGGCGGGAGACGGGATCGCGGAGCTGAAGTATTCGCGAGTCGCGTCAGATCCACGTCGCTCCTGAGCGGGGCTCAGGCCAGTTCCCCCGGCTTCTGCCCGCCAGTCAGGCGCCTTCCCGCGCGCATCAGCTCCGGAAACTCGTAAACGATCACCCCTTCGTCGGTCACCTCCGAAGTCACCCGCAAGCCATCATCCATCGACTGAAGCACCTTCTCGGCCCGCTTCATCGTCCATCCCAGCTCCGCCGCCACCTCTGACACGGTCAGCTGACCGCCCTTCCGGCCGGCCAGTTGGAGAACGGGGAGCTGCAGGGCGCTCAGCAGTGCCTCCCTGCGCCGCTCCCGATCGTGCGCGGCCGCTTGCTGCAGGGCGATGCCCGCCGTTGCCGCCAGGCCCGCACCGACGATCGGCCCGATCTCGGAGACCGCGATTCCGAGCACGACCAGGAAGGCGGCAAAGAGATAGGCGATGATCGACAGTGCCTGCTTGCCGCCACCCGAGCTCACCGGCACCGGCGGCGGCGCAGGCTGAGACGGTTGGGCGGCGTGGACCAGCGCCACCACTCCGTCCTTCCCCCAGCCTCGTCCGCAGCGAGGGCAGACCAGGTGGTCGCGGCGAATCAGGTAATAGATCAGCCCACCCACCCCCATGATACCGGAGGTGAGCAGGGTGATGCCGATCGCGGCCGCCACGTGGGTGCCGCGGGAGAAGTAGGGAATTCCCTCGCCACGGTAGCCGCAGCGGGGACAGATCGCTGCAGCCACTGGGGACCGCCCGAATCGCGGAGCTTCTGCAAGCCGCCGGTCCGTCAGGGCCCCGCAGGTGTCACAGCGCGTCCGTCCCTCTACCAGCCGTGCTCCGCAGGTTGAACAGTACATTCAGCTCCACTCCGATTCGCCCCGAGTCGCAGCGATACCTCCTCTTCACTACGCTGCAGGGGGCGGAAAGATTCGCTTGCCTGCGGGGCCGGAGCGAGCGGCGCAACACCCCCTACCAGCGGACGCGCGCCCCTCGCACGTCGATGTGCACGAACGGCCCATGGTAGGCGTTCGCCTCGTACAGTCCCGCACCGCCGGTCAACTCCGGGTAGCGCTGCTCGACCCGCTCGACCGCGCGCAACAGCACCGCCGCGTCGGCGATGTCGTGCCTTCCATCCCCGTTCAGGTCGTCGATGTAGCCGTCGTGATCTCCATCGACCCAGACGTCGGCCGCATCCCCGTACATGTGACGGGATAGCGCGGCGCGCCCGTCCCCGCCGGGACCGTTGTATTGCGGCGTGCGAAAGCCGCTCATCACATGCATATCCAACGCCCTCACGCCCATGCGATTCAGCTCCTGGAGCACCAGCTCGAGCTTGTCGATCAGGCGCATGTTCAGAACGAGGTACTTCGGCCAGACGTCGAACTGATCCTTGGTGAGGAACTGGCGCAGCCGGAAGTGCTCCGAGATCTGTAGATCCTGGTTCTCGGGAGTGACCTCGATGAAAGAGGACGGTGGCGCGTAGTTGTCGGAGCGAGAGGTGCCCTCGGTCGGGTAGTAACCGACGTGGTATCCGTTCAGGTAGGCTCCGCGCTTCGCCGAGAAGGGCACGGTGGTTATGAACGCAAGCCGCTCCGCCGCGTCATCCTCTTCAGCCCCGCCCCCCTCGGACCGCAGCAGCCAGACGCCGGGGTCATCCGGAGCGACCACCATGTTCCTGGCCACCGGCTCTCCCAGGACATGAGGACGATCCGTGCCGCCCACCGGCTCCCCCAGAACCCCAGGGCGCTCCGCGTCACCGGCCGGCTCTCCCCGCGCTCCCGGACGCTCCCCACCGTCTACCGGCTCGCCTAACAAAGCAGGGCCTTCGGTATCCCGAAGCGGCTCGCCCGGCAAAGCGGGGCCTTCGGTGTCGCCCACGGGCTCTCCCAGCACACGGGGCCGGTCCGGATCACCAGCCGGCCCCCTCTCTAAACCCCGACCCTCCGCGCGGCCTACCGGCGCCCCCAGCAGGGCAGGGTCTTCCGCGCCGCCGACCGGGCTGCCCAGCACACGAGGCTGGTCCGTGCCGCGAACTGGCTGCCCCAGCAGGGAGGGGCCTTCGGTGCGGTTCAACGGCTCGCCCAGCAATCCCCGATGCCCGGTGCCGTACACCGGCTCCCAACGCACCGCACCCGGCTCGGCTCCGAGCACCGTCACCAGCGGTTCAGCCAGTGGTCGGCCGTTCGTGATCACGGCCGCGCGCAGCGCGCCGCTGATCCCGAACACCTGCCTTTCCGCCACGGCCCTCGCTCGCGCCGCCTCCGGTGATTCGACCCCCTCACTCGTGGCGGGAGCGTTCCCCTCCGCCACACCGCTCGAGGGCGAGACCGAGAACACCGGCTCGCTCACGGGGGTCCCCAACGGGGTAGCGCCTTCAGAGCCGGGCAGGACGGCCGGATCTGGCGCCACGCTCTGCGCCGAAGCGTCGGCAAGCCAGAGCGAGCAGAATACGCAGGCGAGCGACAGGAACGAGGAGCGTCGGATCATCGGCATGCGGCTCAGGATCGTCTCGCTGGACGGAAAGTATCGACCTGTGCGGTGAGACCCGCTCGTACAATACCTCGCCGTGTGGGTTCCGTCGATCGGCACCAATCGGCGCCCCGGGGTAGGAGTCAGGTGGGCGGGGTGGCAGCGGTTCGTACCCCCGGATAGATTCGTCGCACCCCGCGGCGGGGGATTCGCCTTTCAGTACCGAGCCTACGCGACTCATGGAACACAGTGATACCAATGCATCCACCGGCCGCGATCGGCCGCGCGCCTGCCTCGTAATCCTCGACGGCTGGGGGCTGCGGGAGCCGGCGGACGACAACGCCGTGACTCTTGCGCACACGCCGACGTGGGATCGCCTCTGGGGTAGCGGCGACTATCCCCGCGGGAAGCTCACGACACATGGCCCGGCGGTGGGCCTGCCCGAGGGGCAGATGGGCAACTCGGAGGTCGGGCACCTGAACCTCGGCGCCGGCCGCGTGGTGATGCAGACGATCCAGCGCATCTCGCACGCCATCGAAACGGGGGAGTTCTTCCAGAACGAGCCGCTGGTGAAGCTGATGCGGCAAGCGAAGGAGAACGGTCGCACCGTGCACCTGATGGGACTGGTCGGACGCGGGGGCGTGCACGCCATCGACAGCCATCTGCTTGCGCTGGTGGAAATGGCCGACCGCCACCAGATCCCCCGGACGCGCATTCACGCCTTCCTCGACGGGCGGGATACCCCTCCCCAGTCTGCGCGCGACTTCGTCACCGAGCTGGTGGGCCGCTGTAACAACAATCGCGATTGCCTCGTTGCTTCGGTGATGGGCCGCTACTGGGCGATGGACCGCGATAAGCGCTGGGATCGGACGCAGCGCGCCTACGACGCACTCGTGTACGGACGCGGACGGCACGTGCACGACCCGGTGAAGGCGATCGCCGACGCGTACGACCAGGGAGAGACGGACGAGTTCGTACAGCCCTGTGTAGTGGTGGGAGAGGACGGAAAGCCCGTCGGGCTGATCGAAGACGGGGATGCCGTGGTCTTCTTCAACTTTCGTGCGGATCGCGCCCGTCAGCTCACCCATGCGCTGGCGTCGAAGGGCTTCGACAAGTTCGACCGCGGAGAGAACCCTCCGCGCATCGAGATCGTGACGATGACGCCGTACGACGAGGAGCTGCCATTGGAGGCGGCGTTCCCGCCGCAGTCGATGGAGAACATCCTCGCGGACGTCCTGGTGGCCAACGGCCGCACCAGCTTCCGTACGGCGGAGACGGAGAAGTACCCGCACGTGACCTACTTCTTCAACGGCGGGAAAGAGGAGGCTCCTCCTGGAGAGGAGCGTCGGATGGTGCCCTCCCCTCGCGTCGCCACCTACGACCTGCAGCCGGAGATGAGCGCCGAGGGCGTGGCGGACGGGCTGGTCGAGGCAATCCGGGAGCGCCGGCACGACCTCTACGTGTGCAATTTCGCCAATCCCGACATGGTCGGGCACACCGGCGTGCTCGAGGCGGCGATCAAAGCGGTCGAGACCGTCGATGCCCAGCTCGCGCGGGTGGTGCAGGCCTGTGAGGAAACAGGGACCGCGCTGTTGGTGACCGCGGATCACGGCAACTGTGAACAGATGTGGGATCCCGAGACCAACGGTCCGCACACCGCCCACACCACCAACCGGGTGGGAATCGTCCTGGTCGAGCCGGAGGGCCGCCGCACCGCGACCGAGCTGGCGGACGGGGCGCTGTGCGACGTGGCTCCCACCCTGCTCGGCCTGCTGCGGATTCAGCAGCCCAAGGAGATGACGGGGCGCGACTTGCGGCGCGGGGCGGCGGAGGTGGCGGCGTGAGAGTACGGAACCGCGCCGCCGCTCTCCTGCTGGCGGCGGCCGCACTTTCGACGGCCGAACCGTACGCCGCCGAAGCCCAGCACATTCCCTCACCCTATCGGCACATCGAGCCGGCGCAGTCGCTCTCGCTTTACAGCGGTTACCTCTCGACCAGCCGGGGCGACGTCGGGATCGGGCTGGCCTCGGGTCCGACGATCGGGCTTCGGTATGCGGGCCGTATCGCCGCTCCGGTCGCGGGAATCGCGCGCCTGTCGATGACCCCGAGCGAACGGACGATCTTCGGCCGCGAAAACGTCAACGACCCGGCGTCGCCCCTGACTGAGCTGGGGGAGGTCTCGGCGACGATCGTGGCGGCCGAGGCGGGGCTGCGGCTCCTCCTCACCGGCCCGCGTACCTGGCACGCGCTCGCGCCCTACATCGAGGCCACCGGTGCACTGGTCTCCGTCTCGGGATCCCGTACTGAGGAGGAGCGAGAGCTTCCCACGAACCAGGTCGTCGACTTCGGCCCCTCGTTTGCGGTGGGAGTGGGTACGGGGACCGATTGGTTCCTCACCGATCGCCTCTCCATCAACCTCGGATTGCAGGGACTGCTCTGGCGGCTGTCGATCCCGGAAGGGCTATCGTCCACGGGCCGCGAAGATTCGGAATGGACTCGCAACTACGGGGTGACGGTCGGGGCGGCGTACCACTTCTGAAGGCGGTTGAACCGATGGCCAGGCAGCACGGCGGCGAACTCTTCGACTTCGACAACATGAGCGACGACGAGATCCGGACCGTCGTCGTCGAACACCTGCGGGAGTACCCGAACCTCAACGAGGCAGGCATCGAGGTCGCCGTGCGGGATGGCCATGTGATCCTCAGCGGCCGGGTCGGCACGGACGCGGAGGTCCAGGAGGCCGAGGCGGTCCTCGACGACGTCCTGGGGATCGACAGCTACACCAACGACCTCGTCGTCGACGAGTCGATGCGCTACGAGCTTCCCGAGGCAGTGGACGATGCAGCCGCGGCGGAAGAGGAGCTGGACGACCAGTTTGGAGAATCGACCGAACAGCAGTCCGATACCGCGGAGCACCTGACCGAGGATCTAGAGGCGCAAACCTACGGGACGCACGACATGGACGAGGCGATCCGCGACGGGGCCACCTACATTCCGCCGGACCGCCCGGTTTCGGACGGGTACGACTCCCGGGAAAACCACTGAGGAGAGCGGGCGCCTTCCATCTTGCCTCTCGCTCTGAGCGAGGGCGAGATGGAGGTCTCATTCGGGATCGGTCTTGTCTCTGTCGGCGGCGCGCGGAGCTTCCGGCGAGGTTTCCGCTACCGTGTCGGTCGCGTCCCCGGTGACGGACCCCTCTCGCGGCGCGGGGTGGGCAACGGTGAGCTTGCTGATCACTCCGCGCACGCCGGGCGCGTCCCAGGCATCGTCCCAGGCGTAGCGCGCCTCCATGTAGTCCGCCACCTCACCCCGCAGCGTCACGACCCGATCCTTCACCTCGACCCGGATCTTCCCGGCATCGAGGAAGCCATCGCTGGCAAGGCTCTGCCGGACCGCTTCGTACACCTCCCCGTCGGTCGGCTCGTCCCATCCCGGATAGGGATCTTCGAAAGCGGGGAAATCGTCGGGATCTCCTTCGTCGATATCGTCGAAGTAGCCCTCGATGCCCTCGTCGGAGTAGACCTCTGGCCGCTCCCACCTCTCGCTTCGACGCCATCGGCGCCAGGCGCTCTCCGGCTGATCTGCCCACGCGTTCAGATCGTCAGGGTATCGGTCGAGCGAGGCCCGTCCATACGCCCGCCGCCAGGGAGAATCCTGCCACCGTCCCGGATCGTCGTACGCGCGCCTCCACCCTTCACCGTACCGCCCCCGAGACATGGGCTCGCGGATGTCGAGCTCGTCGTAGGCGCCGCGCCGGGAGGTGAAGGAATCCGGATACCTGAAGGGGCGAGCACCCTGCTGCTCCCACCGCCCGCGGCCGGGGTATCCGCCGTAGCGTTCGAAGCCCCTCGGACGGCCCCAACGTTGGTACAGCTCCTCATCGTAGGGTGCCCACCCGCGGCGATACGGGCGGCGGCTCGCCGGACCGCGGCGGTAGAGCCTGTCGTACGGCACTGACGCCGAGGGGTAGTGGTAGCCCTGATTCCAGCCCCGGTCGTACCGGTGCATCTGCTCCTCCTGTGGCCGTTATCGCTCGCCGAGAACCACTATGGCGAGCGGTTCCAAGGGAGCAAGAGCTGTTCCGAGCGTGCTTGCTGCGCTCCTGCGCGCCCGGTAGCTTCTGCCGACGCGAACGTGCCGCCTTCACGCCAGGGGACCTCCCATGCGCCAGGATCTCAGCGACGGTCCCAGACCGGGCTCTCTTCGGCTGGGTGCCATCCTGGCGGGAGGCCAGAGCCGGCGCTTCGGTTCGCCGAAGGCGCTAGCGATGATCGGCGGGGTGACGCTGGTGGAGCGTGTTGCCAGACCTCTCATGCAGGCAGGAGCTCGACCGGTGTTGATCACCGGTCCCCATCTTCCCGATCTCAGCCACCTGCTGCCGTGCCGGAGTGATCTGCGACCCGGGCTCGGGCCCCTGTCGGGATTGCACACGGCGCTCGTCTGGGCGCGCGAGCTGGGGCTGAGCGGGACACTGTGCGTTGCCTGCGACATGCCCTTCCTTTCCGCCGGTCTCCTGCGCCGGATCGCCGAACTGGGAGAGGCGTCGCACGACACGGTGATCGTTCCCGAGAGCGGCGGGCCCCGCGGGATCGAGCCACTCTGCGCCTGGTATCCGGCCTCCGCCGCTCGGGTCGTGCTGAGGCAACTCGAATCGGAGGTCCGTACGATGGCCGCCCTGCTGGCGCAGATCCGCTTTCAGGTGCTACCCCTGGCAGAAGTGGCCGCTTTCGGCGATCCCGCGAGGCTATTTTACAACGTCAACACCGTCGAGGACCGCGACCGGTTCGGTCCGGCTATGCTGGATGCGGAGGAGGGGAATGGACGAGGTTGATCGCCCGCCGATCATCTGCTTCGTGGGGAAGAAAAACAGCGGGAAGACCACGTTACTGGTTGCGGTCGCGGCGGAGCTGAAGCGGCGCGGACTGCGCATCGCTACAGCCAAGCACGGTCACCACGAGCTCGAGATCGACCAGCCGGGGCGCGATAGCTGGAGGCACTTCCATGAAGGCGGCGCGGAAGCGGTGCTGATCCTGTCGTCGAGAAAGCTCGCTCTGGTCATGGATACGCTCGGCGAGGAGCCGGACGTGCTGGAGGCCATCGATCGGCATTTCGGGGGGCGGGCCTACGACGCGGTGCTGGTGGAGGGCTACAAGCACGGCAACCTGCCGAAGATCGAGATCTACCGCTCCCGGGTGCACTCGCGGCCGGTGCACGATCCCATGAACCCGGATGCTGCGGCCACCTTCCTGGCGCTCGTCACCGATGATCCCAGTGTGGCCGCGAGCTGTCCGGTGATCCCGCTCGACGGGAGCGGACCCGATGGCGGGCACGTGCAGGCGGTGGCCGACCTGGTCGAGCAACGGATCAGGAGGAATCGGGTGAATGGCTGAGCGGCGCGCAGACTGGCTGTCCGTGACGGAGGCTCGCGAGCGGGTGCTCGCGGGGGTTGCCCCGCTGCCGCCGGAGCGGCGCCCGCTCGAGGACAGCCTCGGGTACGCGCTCGCGGAGACGATCACCTCGCCGATCGACCTTCCTCCCTGGCACAATAGCGCCATGGACGGCTACGCCGTGCGCGCCGACGACGTGCGCGGGGCGAGCGAGCAGAAGCCCGTCGTGCTGCGCCTGATCGATGACGTCCCGGCCGGCGGCTTCGCCAGACACTCCGTTTCTCCCGGAACCGCCATCCGGGTCATGACCGGGGCGCCGGTACCGGACGGCGCTGACACGGTCGTTCGCGTGGAGCACACCGACGGGGCGGCGCTGGCAGGAGACGAAGCGCGGGTGCGCATCTTCCGTGACGACGACGCGGGACGCAACGTGCGCCTGCGCGGCGAGGATCTTCGCCATGGCGCTACGGTGCTGGAAGCCGGCACGCGCCTCAATGCGGCCGCGCTGGGAGCCGCAGCGTCAGTGGGAAAGTCGCACCTCTTCGTGCACCGCCGGCCGGTGGTGGCGATCGCCTCCTCGGGCGACGAGCTGGTCGAGGTGGACCGCTTCGACGAAGTGCTGGCCGGGCGGAAGATCGTCGCTTCGAACGGGTATTCCCTGGCTGCCCAGCTTCGCGAATCGGGCATGGGAGTGCGCCACCTGGGAATCGGCCGCGACGACCCGCAGGCGCTACGAGAGCTCCTCCTCGGGGCGAGGGGCTGCGACGCCCTCATCACCACCGCGGGCATCAGCGTTGGGGCGCACGATCACACCCGCGCCGTGCTCGAGAGCCTCGGCGTGCGCGTTGAATTCTGGCGGGTGAAGATCAAGCCAGGCTCCCCCGTGGCTTTCGGCTGGGTAGACGGGCTGGGAGGAATCCCCTGGTTCGGCCTGCCGGGCAACCCGGTTTCCGCCATGGTGACCTTCGAGCTTTTCGTCCGGCCGGCGCTCCTGCGCATGGCCGGCCACGAGGCGCTCTTCCTTCCTACGAAAGTCGTCCGGGTCACCGAACCGTACCGCAAATCGCCCGGACTGACCCACTTCGTGAGGGTGCGACTCGGTCGCGTCGAGGACGGTTGCGTGGCGAGCCTCACCGGAAATCAGGGCTCCGGCATCCTCTCCTCCATGGCCGCCGCGCACGCATTGTTGGTGGTGCCGGAGGAGTCGGATGGGATAGCCGCCGGCAATCATCTGCGGGCGATCGTGCTGGGGGGAGCGCCCCTGCGGCGATCCCCGGGCTACTAGTCCTCCAGCTCGAACCAGAGGCGCACCGTCACCTGGAATTCCTGCACGTCGCCGCCCTTGATGTACGCCCGCTGGTCCATCACCTCCAGCCAGCGCAGGCCGCGCATCGTCGCGCTCGCCCGCTTCACCGCGAGTCGAACCGCCTCGTCGAAGCTGTCGGGGGAGACACCAACCAGCTCGATCGACTTGAACACCTGCGCCATGGCTACCTCCCGTTCGCGGTACGTTGCCCCCGGCGAGGACAGGGCCCGCAAGCCACATTCCAGCGACGGGCTCAGCTCGCCTTTCGCCGGGCCAGGATCTCCTCGGTCTGCACCACCGCGTCACCACGCTCTCGGGCTGACCAGCAGCCCATCGCCGCCTCGTGGACTCGTCCGTTGGTCGCCAGAGAAGTCGTCCACGCCCCCACCGCTTCCCCACCGAGGCTGGTGAACCTGCCGCCGGCCTCGTGGAGGATGGGAATCAGCGGCAGATAGTCCCACGGCGCTCCGGTAGCGGGGTCTACCATGATCTCTGCCCGTCCCGTCGCCACCAGCATGTAGCCGTAGCAGTCCCCCCAGGTCCGGGCGAAGCGAGCCTGGCCCACCAGCCGCGTCCACCCCTCCCTTCCCTCGGGCGTGGCCCAATCGCGCCAGTACTCCAACCCGGAGCTCACGACCCGCGCCTGGGACAGGTCATCCACCTCCGAGACGCGCACCCGGGTACCGTTCCACCACGCGCCGGCCCCTTCCGCGGCAACGACCGTGTCGCCGAGCGCCGGCAGGTGGCAGCAACCCAGGACCGGTCGCCCATCGACCTCGAGGGCAATCAACACCCCGTAGAGGGGCACCCCCGAGGAGAACGAGCGGGTGCCGTCGATCGGATCCACCACCCAGCGGCGGCCACTGCGCGATACGGCCGAGCCGCCCTCTTCCCCCAGCACCCCATCCTCGGGAAACTGCTCCGCCAGCCGTTCCAGGATGAAGGCCTCGGACTCGCGGTCGGCGGCGGTGACCTCACTGCCGTCGCTCTTTCGCTCGGTAGCCACGCGGCCGAAATGGCGCAGCGTGATCTCGCCCGCCTCCTGCGCCGTTCGCACCGCGAAATCGATCAGGTTGTCGAGATCCATCGGGTTCGTGTGTTTGAGGTCAACGCCGACTCGGGGTGCGATGTGCGGAAACAGAGGGAGAATCCAGCACCCAGAAGCGCAGCGGATGCTCCACCGCGCGGGTGATGCCGATCCTCGGTCCGCGGCCAACCCGATCGTCGGGGAGCGACGCCCCGAAAGTGATCCGTAGCGGCGGCTCGAGCAGGTCGTGCCCGTTCAACCGCCCGTCGATCCCCATCGCGCGGCAGAGGTTTCCCGGCCCGCGAAGGAGTTCCACGTCCCGACGCCCAGGGCGGTGTCCGCGCATGGTCGCGAGCCCCTCGCGAGGCGCCGCAGCACGGATCAGAACCGCGGCCGGGTACTCCTCCGCGTCGGTCACCGCGTTCAGGCACCAGTGCATGCCGTAGATCAGGTAAACGTATGCCAGACCCGGCCGGCCGAACATCATCTCGTTGCGGGCAGTGCGGCCGAAGCGCTCCGCGGCGTGGCTCGCCTCGTCGTGCGGACCCACGTACGCCTCGGTTTCCACGATCTCCGCCACACACCGATCGTGGTCGAGCTGGCGCACGAGGTATCGGCCTAGCAGGTCGCGCGCGACGATCTCCGCCGGGCGCGCATAGAACTCGAGCGGTAGCGTCGCGTACGGATCGCCGGCAAAGCGACGGCGCCGCATCCCGTCGGGTGCGGCGCCGTGTTCGTTCCGGTGAGCCATCAGCTCGATGGAGTCGTCTCCTTCTTCCGGCGCCCTCCGCCACGGCTGCCTCTCCCCCCGCGCTTGGGGCTTGCCGCTGTGGAGGAGGCAGAAGCCTTGGTCGCGGGAGCCGCCTTGGCGGCCGACTCTGCTTTTCCGGACGTCGCCCGGGAGCCCGACCGGCCGGAGGAGCGACGGTTTGCCGTCCTCGCCTTCGCGGAGGCCTTCGTGGGTTCCGCCGGCTTCACCGACCTGGCCGGAGCCGCGGGGGCAGCCTCCTGCTCGGCCTCGCCCGAGGCGCTACGACCGGCGACATCTGCCCTCCACTGCTCGAGCACGGCGCCCGCCCGGCGCGGGCCGATCAACTCGCGTACTTCGTCCGCCTGGCTCTGCAGCGCCCGGAAGGTGCCCTCGCCGAAGCGATCGTAGAGGGCCTCCGCCGTTTTGACCCCCACCCCGCGATAGGCGCTGAGGTGAGCGACGATGCCCTCCCGATCGACCGGGAGGCCGGAGAAGGCCGCCGCCTCCGCGGCAGCGGGCGTGGTCTGCTCTGCGGCCTTCCTCCCCCTGCCACGCCCGCGTGACCTGCGCGCGGGCTGCTGCTTTTCCTCTGCCGCCTGCTGGGCAGCGGCGGGAGCGGGTTTCGCCGCCTGGCCGGGCAGGATGGGCGGGACGCCTACCGCCTCGTCCGCGTCGCCCCGGATTGCACGGGCACGCCGAGCCCGAGCCGTGATCTTGTCGATCGGCCCCTCGGGCGGCAGAGCGCGCTTGGGAGTCTCCGCAGCAGGCTTTTCCTTTCCGGCCTCGGCGGCTGGCTCTTCCTTCGCAGCGGCCGCGGCGGCTTTCTGCTTCGCAGGCTTTGCGGCCCGGGTCTTCGCCTCCGGCTGCGGGGCCTCTTCCGTGGTCCGGGACACCGCGTTCGAAGCCTCCGCTTCCGCCCCACGTCCACGACCGCGGCCGCGACGACCCCGCCGAGACTTCTTGCGCGCCTCCTCCGCGGCGGGGGCAGCCTCGTCAACTGCCGCGGCTGCCGACCCGCCGGTTGCCTCGGGCGAGGGGTCATCGACTACGGGGACTGCCGCTGCGTCCTGCTCCGCGGCAAGGCGCGTTGCCGGTGCCACCACCTGCCCCGGCAGGATGGGCGGCGGCCCCGCCAGCGCACCGGGCCGCCCGGCGCGACGTCCACGGAGTGCACCCACCCCAACCGTGCGGATCGTTGCCGGCGTGCTCTCGGCCGCTGCAGCGGCGTCCGGCGCCGTTGCCCCCTCGGCCGCAGCTGGCGTCGCTTCCGGCAACTCCGCCTTTGGCTCTGCCTTCTCTGCTACCGCCTCCGCCGCCGTATTCTTCCCGGCGCGCGCCTCCGCTGCCGGCCGGGCCGGCGGGGCCGACACGCTCTTTGGCGGGGGCAGGCGCTTGCCGCTGGCGGGCAACGCGACCTCGTAGTTGCCGCCGTTCGACCGCTGCAGATCGATCACTTCGGCGTCGTGCGCCTGCCGCAGGAACCGCGTGAACTTGCTGAAGCCGAGGACGGCCTCATCGAAGCCGGGCGAGAGGTCCAGCATCTTGCGCTTCACGTCGCCGTCGCGCACGGCCTTCGCGCCACCCGAGGTGAGCTCGCGAAGAGCCGCCTGCAACAGTGCATAGGCCTGCTCGATTCCCGTGCCGTCTTCGGCAAGAGCGGTTTCCCTGTCCGCCCCGACGACGGGGGGAGCTTCGGCAACCGGCTGGAGCACCTCGGTCGCCTCGGCCTCCTTTTCGGTAGCCGTTTCCGCAGCGACTTCCTCCTGGCGGGGGCTCGGCGTGTGGCGCCCATCGCGACGAGGCTCGCGTTCCCGCTCGCGGCCGCGGCCGCGGCGGGGCTCGACGCCTTCAGCCGCCTCGGGCGCAGCCTCCACCTCGTCGCTCGGCACCAGCTCGTACTGTCCGTTCTCCCCCTTGCGCAGCCGGACGATCCCCTTGTTGGCGGCCTCCTGCACGAAGCGCGAGAACTTGCTGTAGCCGAGCTTCTTCTCGTCGAAGGCAGGGTCCAGATCGAGCATCACCTGCTTCAGCCGATCCGTTCGCATGACGTCGCCGTTCGCCTCCATCTGCTCGGCGGCGCGCCTCACCAGCACCCAGGGATCCTCCGTCGACTCCTGCACCTCGCCCGTCCGGGTCAGCCCCGAGAGCGAATGGTACGAGTAGTACTCGTCGCAGTTCTGGATGAGGAGGTCGCTGGAGGATTCACGCATCCCCACGCCGATGACGTACTTGCCGTACTCCTTGAGCTTCAGCACGCAGCTCGAGAAGTCGGAATCGCCCGTCATGAGGATGAAGGTCCCGATCTCCGGGCGGGTGAAGACGAGCTCGATCGCGTCGATCGCCATGCGGAGGTCGGTCGCGTTCTTCTTGGACGACCCGTAGGCGGGCGCGAAGATGAGATCGATCGAGGATTCGGCGAGGGGAACGATGTACTGCGGATAGCGGCGCCAGTCGGCGTAGGCTCTCTGCACCGCGACCTTGCCGCGGATCACGTCCGAGTTGAGCAGCGCCTTGAGCTCTTTGCCCAGGTCGCTGCGAATGCCCATCGTGACGTTGTCGAAATCGATCAGAAGCGCCGCGTTCGGCGCATGGGAGTAGCCGGCGGTCCCCGGAAAGGGGGAGCGCTGGCCGGATGGAGAAATCATCTGATGCACTCTGTCTCGTCTGTTGGATTCGACGAGACCCCTCCGTCTCTCCCCGCGCCCCGCGCGGGGGACGACGGGAGGAGCCTCGTCCTGTTACTGTCCTGCTTCATGCCCGCCGGCTCGACTCCTCCGCGCTGATGATGCGCGCGAGCTCGACCCGACGGACCTTACCGCTCCCCGTCATGGGGAAGCCGTCGAGAAATCGCACGAGGTCCGGGACCTTGTAGTCGGCCATCACTTCCCGGCAGAACTCCTTGATCTCCTCGCCGGTTACGATGGCACCCTCCACCGGCACCACACACGCGCACGCCACCTCGCCGAGGACCTCGTGCGGGAGCCCCACCACCGCCACATCCAGTACGGCCGGATGAGCGTGCAGGCGGTCCTCCACCTCCCGCGGGTACACGTTGAACCCGCCGCGGATGATCACTTCCTTGCGTCGACCGAGGATGTGGAGGTAGCCCTCCTCATCGATCATCCCCAGGTCACCCGTAAGGAAGTAGCCATCCTCGGTGAACGCGTGGGCAGTCTCCCCGGGCTGCCGATAGTAGCCCTGCATCACCCCCGGCCCTCGCACCACCACCTCACCCACCGACTCGACGGGAAGGGGAGTGCCGTCCAGGTCGAGGACCTTCAACTCCACCCCGTCGAGCGGGCGCCCCACCGTGACCAGCGCTTTCGCCTCCGGATCGTCAGCGCGGGTGATGGTGACGGTGGAGCCCGTCTCCGTCAGCCCGTAAGCGATCCGGGCATCCGGAACGAGCTCGCGCCGGATGCGGGCGATCAGATCTTCCGCTACCGGCGCGCCCGCCACGATCCCCGTGCGGATCGACGACAGGTCCCTGGTGGGAAGAGTCGGCTCATGGAGGTCGAGAATGAAGCTGGTCGGCACTCCATGATACACCGTAACCCTCTCTCGTTCCACCACCTCCAGGGCTTCGGCGGGGTTCTGATCTTCCTGCAGCACCAGCGTGGCACCCGCGGCAGTCGTCCCCAGTACCCCGGTGGCCAGTCCGAAGACGTTGAAGAGGATGGTGATGCCGAACACCACGTCCTCAGGGACCAGCGAGATCGCGTCGGCGGTGGCGGTGGCGGTCCAGAGGAGGTTCGTGTGGGTGAGGGAAACCCCCTTCGGCTTCCCCATCGTCCCGGAGGTATAGACGATGGCGAAGACGTCTTCATCGGGATTGATGTCGGGGCGGGGGTATTGGCGTCCTTCTCCGCTCGAGACGAGGTCCTCGAACTGGTAGATCCGATCGTCGTACCAGAGGTCCTCTTCTCCCACGGAGACGACGTACTGCAGATCCGGAAGTGAGGTGAGGAAGTTCTCGAACCGGGCGAGGTAATCGACTCCGTCCCAGGTCTCCGCTGTCACCACCACCACCGACTCGGAATGCCGCAGCATGTACTGCAGCTCGGGGGTGGTGTACTTGGGATTCAGCGGAACGATGGTCGCGCCGAGCTTGGCCGCGGCGAACATCGCGACGATGTACTCGGGCCAGTTGGGGAGGTTGAGGGCGATGCGGTCACCGGCTTCGATTCCAAGCTCATACAGTGCAGCCGCGAGGGCTTCGGCCTTCGATTCGACTTGGCCATATGTCAGTCGACGGTCTCCTAGGACCACCAGTGGGTGGTTGGGAGCCTCCGACGAACGTACGCTCAGAACCTCGGCAACCGACCGCCCTCGAAAGCGCTCGGCAAGCGCCATGACACCTCCAGCCCGGGGATGTAAACCGCTGGTGCAACGCGGGGAAGATAACTTCCACCGCAGGGCTCGTCAAACTTTGACTCCACCTGATTTCAGGCCTATCTTCCGGCCTCCTTCGCCGGAAAATTTTCCTGGAAAGACGTCCTTTGCAGCTCCCGCATTACCTGCGCGGCCTCAACCCACAACAGCAGCAAGCCGCGCTCGCCACCGAAGGCCCGGTGCTGATTCTGGCCGGGGCCGGATCGGGCAAGACACGCACGCTGGTCTATCGGATCGTTCACCTGCTGAAGCGCGGGGTCGAGCCCCGCCGCATCCTCGCGGTGACCTTCACCAACCGCGCCGCCAACGAGATGCGCGAGCGCATCGCGGCGGTGGTGGGGAGGTCGATGCGAGCGCTGACCGTCTCCACCTTCCATTCACTCGGCGCGCGAATTCTCCGTCAATTCCCTGACAGGGTGGGGCTGCCGGAACGCTTTGCGATCTATGCCACCAGCGACCAGCTTGCCCTGATCCGTCGCATCATCGGCGAGGAGGTGCACGTGGTCGCCACCGCGGGCGACGACGCATACGACGCCCGCCGGGTGCTGCACCGCATCTCCGGATGGAAGAACCGGATGATGGGGCCGGAGGAGGCAAGCCAGGAAGTTGCCGCCGGACGCCTCCGCGGCAACCGCACCGACGACTATGAGGTGCTCGCCTCTACCGTTTACCCCCGATACGAGGAAGCGCTCCGCGCCGCCGGCGCGTGCGACTTCGACGACCTCCTCCTTCTCCCGGTGCGTCTGCTCAGCGAGGACCTGGATGCCCGGGAGAAGCTCTGGAAGCGGTGGCAGTACCTGATGGTGGACGAGTACCAGGATACCAACGGCGCCCAGCTGGAGATGGCCCGGCTCCTCGCGGGACCTCACCGCAACCTGTGCGTGGTCGGCGACGACGACCAGTCGATCTACGCGTGGCGCGGAGCAGACCTGCGGAACATCCTCGAGTTCGAGCGGCACTTCCCCGGTGCCCGGGTGGTGGTGCTGGAGGAGAACTATCGCTCCACACAGCGCATCCTCGACGCGGCCAACGCCGTCATCCGCCACAACGTGGCGCGCAAGAGCAAGACGATGCGGACCGGCAACGGCCCCGGCCCCAGGATCGACTACTGGGAGATGGCAGCCGAGGGGGGAAAGAGCGCGGAGGAGCAGGAGGCGGAAATGGTCGCCCGCGAGATCGGCATCCGCCGCTTCCGTGAGCAGCTCGACTGGGGCGACTTCGCCGTTCTCTACCGGACCAATCAGCAATCGCGCGTGCTGGAGGAAGCTCTCCGCGAAGCCAACATCCCCTACCGGGTAATCGGGGGGACGTCCTACTACGACCGAAAAGAGATCGCCGACGCGGCGGCGTACCTGCGCGTGGTGGTGCAGCCGAAGGACGAGATCGCGTTGCGCCGGATCATCAACTATCCCTCGCGTGGGATCGGCCGCACGACCCTGCTCCGCCTGGTGGACACGGCCCGCGCCTGGGGAGTCCCCCTGTGTGAAGTGCTGGAGCGGAGCGAGGAGGTGGAGGGGCTCGGTCGAGTCGCGGCGGAGGCCGTGGCCTCCTTTGCCCGGTCCCTCGCGCGCTGGCGGGCGCAGCTGGCGGAGGTCGAGACCGCGATCGCCGCGGGCAAGGGCGAAGGCGTGAGCCTCGAGGGATGGGTGCACGAGCTCCTCCGGGAGCTGCGCCTGGAGGAGGCGGTGCGCGCGGAGAATCGCTCCGAGCGAGCAGCCGAGGCGCGCATCGACAACCTGCGCGATTTCGTCTCCGCGGTGGGAGCCTACGAGCGGCGGACCTGGGCCGAGATGCCTCTGCCCGACGAGGAGGCGGAATGGGCGCCGCCCACCCTCGCCGGCTTCCTGGAGCGGGTGTCGCTGATCAACGAGGAGGATCCCGACGAGGACGAGGTCGGCAAGGGGGCGGTGACCCTTCTGACCCTGCACAGCGCGAAGGGCCTGGAGTTCGCGCACGTCTTTCTGGTCGGCCTCGAGGAGGAGATCCTGCCGCACGCTCGTAGCGTGCACGAGATCGCGGAGGGGGCGACCACCGATCCGATTGCCGAAGAGCGGCGCCTGTTCTACGTCGGAATCACCCGGGCACGACACCGGCTCACGTTGTCGTCGTGTCGCACGCGGCGCCGCGGCAGCGAGGAGGTCGAGCGGCAACCCTCCCGTTTCCTATCGGAGATCCCGTCAGAGCTCCTCGAGGTGCGCTCGTCCGCCGCCCCGAGCTCCCTGGACGAGAGCGACCGCGAGCAGCTACGGCAGAATTTCTTCGCGCAGATGAAGGAGATGCTGGGGTAGGGCGGTTGCCAGTCTGAGAAATTCCAGTGGGGGCTCTCGTTCGCGTGCAATCCGTGCGCGGCGAGCTATCGGTCAGGATTGCGCGAAGTCCCCCAGCACCCCCATCACCTCCACATCCTCCACCGCCACACTCCACCGCCCACCCGCCGGGTACGCCGCGCCGATCCGCTCGATCAGGGAATACTCCACCCGACCCGATCGAGCCTTCTTGTCGGTGCGGGTAGCCGCAACGACGGCCGCGGGATCCATCCCCTGCGGAAGAGAGACCGGCATCTCCATGCGGGCCAGCAGCGTGCGCAACGCCTCGGCGGTCCCTGCCACGGTGATTCCCAGCGCCTCCCCCAGGCGCGCCTCCGCCACCAGACCGATGGCGATCGCCTCCCCGTGCAGGAGCGAAAAGCCGGACAGAGCCTCCACGGCGTGACCGATCGTGTGGCCGAAGTTCAGGGTCTTCCTCAGGCCGCCCTCGCGCTCGTCGCGGGTCACCACGTCGGCCTTGATCTTCACGGAACGGGAAACGAGGTGGGCCACCGCATCGGGACGCAGCGCGAGCACGGCCGGGAGCTGCGCCTCCATCCACGCGAAGTACTCGGTATCGGCGATCGCCCCGTGCTTCACCGCCTCGACCAGGCCCGCTAGCAGCTCGCGCGCCGGCAGGGTCTTCAGCACGGCCGTGTCCGCGAGCACGAAGCGCGGCTGGAGGAACGCACCGATCAGATTCTTACCGGCGGGTGTGTCGACTCCGGTCTTGCCCCCCACGGAGGAGTCGATCATTGCCAGCAGCGTCGTGGGGATCTGCACCAGCGGCAGGCCACGCATGTAGGTGGCGGCAACGAACCCGGCCAGGTCTCCGGTCACGCCGCCACCCAGCGCCAGCACCGCAGCGTCACGACCCAACCCCGCGTCGAACAGCGCGTCCGAGAGTCGCTCCCAGCTCGCGCGGGTCTTGTGCACCTCTCCAGCGGGAAAGGTGAAGAGGTCAGCCGTGATCCCCGCGGCGGCCAGGCTCTGCCTTACTTTGTCCCCGTAGAGCCCCGCCACCCGGTCGTCGGAGATCACGGCATACCGGTGCGCCGGGCAGTGTGCGCGGAGCAATTCAGGGAGAAGCGAGAGCACGCCTTCCCCGATGATGATGTCGTATCCTCGTTCTGGAACTTCCGGTAGGTCGACCCGTACGCGCGTTTCGCTGCCCGACCGCTCCATGCTCTTGCCCCTTCCCGGTAAATGCCTCGAGCGAGATCCGACGGTAACCCGCGGTCACCGCCCCTCGCAAGCGCAGAATCAGTCGACGTGCGGAAGGGGTCCCATCCACTCGACACGTCCCGCCGAGGGAAGCAGGGCGAGCAGCTCCGAAGCCGTGAGGTCGAGCACCGGATGGCGCCACAGGGGGGCGATCTCGGCGAGGGGAACCAGCACGAAGGGGCGCTCGTGCATGCGGGGATGGGGGAGGGTCAGCGTGGCGGATTGATAGCTTCCCCCCGCTCGATCGAGCAGGTCCACGTCGATCGTGCGGGGTGCATTCCTGAAGGTGCGTACTCGACCGATCTCCGCCTCCACCCGGGTGATCTCCGCGAGCAGCTCCTCCGGCTCCAGCGCGGAACGCCCCTGCAGCACGACGTTGTAGAAATCCGGCTGGGCACGAAATCCCACCGGTTCTGTCCGGTAAACGGAGGAGATCCGGTCCACCTCCACCGTCCTGCTCAGCGAGCGGATGGCCGCGGCGAGTTGCTCGCGGGGACGTCCGAGATTCGCGCCGAGCCCGAAGAGGACCTGATGCATGAAGCCCTTCGACCCCGCGGCTAACGACCGACGGGCACCCGCTGGGTGGCGCTCCGCAATCCGTCGGAGTAGGAGAGCTCCAGCTCCGCAGCCCGCGAGCTGACACGGGCCCGGCCGCCGCGCGCGAAGGCCAGCACCTCACCCGTCGCCGGGTCGCGCACCATCACCATCGGATTCCGATCCGCATCCCAGGACAGCTCCACCGTTTCCGCATCGACCCGGCGCAGCGGTGGGCGGGCGTCGGGAACCCGCAGGCGGGACTCGGACGGCTCCACGGGGTTGGCCGAGACCGACGCGGACCGACCCTCACCCGTGACCCGCAGCGTCGCCAGCCGATCCGCGACGTCGCCGTCGACCGGCAGGCGCAGCGCGAAGTTCCTCGCGCCCGGGCGTCCGTCGCTGACCGTTGTCGGGGCAAACGCATACGAGAAGAGCGAATTTCCGGCCGCATCGAGACCCTCCACCCGATAGTCCCCACGCGGCGCCGGCATCGACCCCGGTCCGTCGACCTGGAAAGCGGGTTCGAGCACGATCCCATCGTCCTCGATGCGCCCCCACACCAGCAACGAAGACCGGGAGGTCGAGGATGGCGGCCCGTCATTCTGTAGACGGTAGTTCAGGACGGCCTGAAAGGTGTAGTCACTGATCCACCAGCTCGCCTCGCAGTACCCCATGATATCGGTGAAGCTGAACGGAGCCTTGATCTCCGCAGTCTCCACATCCATGCCGTAAACGCCCACAAACCCCTGCAGGTACGGGTACTGGGGGTCGGCACCGCCTGCGTCACCGCAGGGTGCGTGACGTCGTCCGAAGTTGTGCCCCAGCTCGTGCGCCATCGTCTCCGGAGCATCGGGGAAGCGATCCCAGCCCAGCGCCGTACGACTGGGGATATCGTTGGCGATCCCCACAACCCCTCCCCCATTGTAGGGCGGGTTTACCACGCCGTAGTAGTAGACCGGGTCACCGGCTTCTACCTGCCGTACTGCCTCCAACTCAGCGACTATCCGCTCCCAGATCGTTCCCTCGGTATTCAACGGCGGGGTATTGGTCGTATACGGCGCCCGGAGCGTCACCTCCAGCTCACTGATCGGATAGAGCTTGCGTAACAGGGTGAGGAACCGTTCGAGATTGGTGCTCGTGACCCTCCCCCTGAGCCCGGTGGACGTCTGATGTACGGGGACGATCGTCAACCGCAGCGGCGGCATCTCGTGCACGGTGATGTCCAGAGGCGTGCACCCCGCCGGATAGCAGTTGTCGCTGTCCGAGACCTCAGCGATCTCATCGTCCGGGTCTACCTCCACGAGCAACCGCAATCCGGGCTGGATGAGCTCACCCGGCACCTTCGTGTTCCACGATGTGACCGCGTTTTCCTGATCGACTCTCTGCGGAACGAATGGACTCCTTGCGGGCAGGTCGTAGACCGCCACTTCCTCCGTGCCGTGGTAGAGTCGAACTCTGACCTGCGGCGCAGCGTCTTTGAGGGAATCGTTCGAGAGCGCAAACACGCGCACGTAGGCGTCGCGATCGGCCACCAGCGGCACGGTCCCGCCGCGTGTCTGGGCCGTCTGTACGAGGTAGGCGGTTTCGATCCGCAGGTTGAAACCCTCGGGGTCGTCGCCCGTCGGGCCGCCGTCGTCTCCACACGCCCCAAGAAGAAGCGCGGCAAGGGCGAGCAGCGAGCGGCTGGTAGGTTTGAACTTCATCACGGGAAACAGGTCTTGGCGGGCCGGCCGCGCAGCCGGAAGAATCGCTGCAAGTAACCCCTTCGCACGATTGTTGTTCCGCCCCCTTCCCCGCGCTCGGACGGGGGAGAACCTCCTGCCGGCTCTCTCCCGTCCGTTGCCCGTGCCTCACTCCTCGTCCAGGCAGGCTCCTGAATAGTTCGGGTTGTTTCGTTCGTCGAAGGGTACGGGCAAGCTGGTGTCCTCGCCGTAGGTCTCGCCCTGGATCGCATTGCCGATCGGGAAGACCTCATTGGGCGCAAACCCGTACTCCCTTACCATCCGCCTCAGATCCCCCAGGCGGTGCGCCGTGATCCAGAGCCAACGCGCCCGCTCTTCGTAGAACTGGAGCACCCGTTCCGTGGGCGATCCGGGGTCCGCCAGCGGCGCCAATCCGACCGACGAACGGAGGTCGTTGAGCGATCCGAGGTATGCCCCGCTGGATCCTCCCGCGAGCTGGGCCTCCGCCTCGATGAGGCGGGCTTCGATGCCAGTGGCCAGCGGAAGCGGGCTGTCCGGACCTGTGTACAGCCCCTGTGAGTAGAGGGGGGTCTCCGTTCCCAGGCCGTCGCCGCTGGAATCGGCCGGAACTCGCGGGTCGATCGTGTTGTCGGAGTCTCCCCGCGCGAAGAAGCGCAGGCCGTTCTGGCCCTCCTCAGTCGCCGCGGAGATGCGGCTCGCTGAGTTGGTGAAGTACCAGACCGCATTGTTGGGTTGCGGCGGAAGGCCGAACGGCAGGGAGTAGACGAAGTCGTTCGGCACGTCGGCGACCGCCGCCGGGGCTTCGTCGAACCGCCCGAGGTTCAGGAGCACGCGCCCCCGTCCCACCCGCGCGAGATTCGTCATGTCGGCGTCCTGGTGAGAACCTGCCGTGGCGAGCGCCGCGTCGAAGTGGGCCAGGGCTCTCTCGAGGGTCTGCGTGGTGGTGAGTTGCTCGCCGAACTCGATGTCGCCGCTGAACTCTGTCACGCTGAAGGGAACACCGGAGCAGAAATTCTCCGCGAACAGCACGTAGGCGAACCCCGCCAGGCTCAGCATCTCAGCGTGTTGGGCACTGTTCGCGCGTGGCGACTCGGCGAACAGAGCGGCGGTTCGCTCGGCGAGGTTGCGAGCTCGCTGCATGTAGCGGTAGGCGATGAGCAGCTCGCCGTTCGTATCGAGGATGCGTCGTGCATCGATCTCGTCGAGCGTGCTGAAGGTACTGGCGTGCCAGAACTCGTCGGCCAGCAGACCGCCGAGGTGGATCAGGCCGGGTCCGGCCGTGCTCGCGTTCGATGCCTCGCCGCCGTACGCCCGGGCAAACTCGAAGACGACGCCGTTCGCAACGATTGGCAGGTTCGCCGTGTCGGCCACTACCTCGGGCGTGATCAGATCCGGATTGGTCAGCTCGACGATGCTGTCGACATCGCAACCCGACAGGGCCGTCGCGGCAAACCCCGCGAGCATCGCCTGCCCCGCTCGAACCCGCCAGCTCCAGAGCGCATTCAGTTTCGGATTCATGAGGGGCCCCTTTCAGAAGTTCGCGTCGACACGGATCGTGAACACCTTATTCGGGGGCAGCGTACCGGCATCCCCAGAATTGAAGTTGGCCTGTCCGGCGAAGCTCACCTCCGGGTCGAAGCCGCTGTAGTCGGTCCAGGTCGCCAGGTTGCGACCCGCGAGCGTGACGTTCAGTCCGGAAACCGCACCGACTCGCTGCACCAGGGACTGCGGGAGGCTGAAGGTGATCGCCACCTCCCGCAGCTTCACGAAATCAGCAGCCTCCACGTAGCCGGCCATCGAACCGTAGACGTTCCAGGCGATGTTGGCGGCCTGGACGTCAAGCGGCGTGGACAGGTCGTACATGTCGCTGCAGACGGCATTCGGCAGCTCGCACCGGCTCATGTGCGTGAAGTTCATGATCTCGTGCCCACCCTTGTAATCGAGCAGGGCGGATACCCGGAACCAATCCCGGAAGGAGAGGGTCGAGGAGATCGACAGCTCTCGGTCGGGGAAGGGATTGCCGAGGAACACCACCGTGTCCGGATCGACCGCGACTTCTGCGGGGCTCAGGAGCCCGTCGCCGTTTTCGTCCGAAAAGCCGGTGATCGGCAGATGGAACCAGGCGCCGAGCGGGAACCCTTCGCGATGCCGCTGCGTGTCGCCGAGCAACCCGAAGACGATGTCCGGTAGGTCCTCGCCCTCAGCGTCCTGCCCCAGCTCGATCAGCTCGTTCTTGATGGTCGACCCCGAAAGGGTAAAGTCCAGCGCGAGATCAGACGTACGCAGCGCCTGCGCGTTGAGCAGCACCTCGACGCCCGAGTTCTTCACTTTGCCGAGATTCTCGAACCGACTGGTGCTGGCACCCAGGGACGGCGCGAGCGGTCGACTCACCAGGGCGTCCCTGGAGGTCTTGTTGAAGTAGGTGAACTCGAGCCCCAGGCGATCATTCAGGAAACCGCTCTCGAAGCCGAGCTCCCACTCCGTCACCACCTCCGGTCGGAGGTCTGGATTGCCGATCTCGTCGAAGACGATTCCGGGCGAAGCTTCCCCCGTCGCGGCGACGGGCTGGATCACCGGGCCGAACGACTGCAGGGCGTCGGTGGGTCCAGGGCGCAGACCGGACTGCCCCCAGGCTGCGCGCAAGCGGAGGTTGGAGAGAGCGCTCGACTGCGGAAAGAAGGGCTCCTCGGCGATAACCCACGAGGCGCTGAATGAAGGATACCACACCCAGCCCAGGTTCCGACCGAAGGCGCTGTTCTGATCACCCCGCAGCGCTCCGCTCAGGAACACACGATCGCGCCATCCCAGGCGCTGTTGCGCATATGCCGAGACGGTGGCGTTGAGGGTGTTGTCCTCGAAGGCATCGTGGAACGCGGTGGCGCCCGCCAGCGACTCCTCGACCCCGGGCGTCAATACCGAACCGAAGGCATATACCCGGTGCAGCGTCTCACGCAGGTACTGCGATCCCACCGAAGTGGTGGAGACCAGCTCCTCCGTGAGATCGAAGATCGCGGTGGCGCTGCCGTTCGCGGTGAGGTTGTAGATGTCGTAATCGAAATTCTGGATGAAGCCGTCCTGGAACGGCGGACCGAAAGCCCCGTAGACCGTGTTGCGTGGCAGGCGGTTGACCTCCTCGCGGGCATATCGATCCAGGCCGACGGTTCCGTTCAGCGCCAGCCAGGAGATCGGCCGGTACTCGGACTGTACGCTCCCGGTGAAGCGGCTCAGGTCCTGGAAGGTCATCCAGTCGAAGGCGAACTGCGGGTCGGCGAGGAAGCCGTCGTTCGTCTCGACGTTGTCGGGCGTGGGAAGCCCGTAGAGCCCCATGGGGAAGATCCCGAAGAGGGCATTGTCGCTCTGAGGAATCTGGATGTCGCTCTCCAGGAAAGAGATGTTGACCCCGACGTCGAGGTTGTCGCCGACCGTCCCCGAAGCGTTCGCCTGCATGCGCAGGCGGCGCAGATCGTTCTGCGGCAGCAGGCCGGTCTCGCCCTCGTATTCACCCGAGACATAGAAGGTCGCGTCTTGCCCACCACCCGACACCGATGCGCCCAGCACCTTGCGGTCGGCGTCGCGCAGCGGACTGGTCGGGGCTTCGAGCGGATTGTAGCGGAATTCTTCCGTCACGCCCGTGCAGACGGTGCCCGCCGCGCCCTCGTTCCCCAGCGCACGACGGATCAGGTCGCAGCGGCCGGTCGGCGCGGAGCCTCCCTCCAGAGTTCCGATCGTCAGAACGTTCTCCGGAAATTCCACCGCCCGCTCGAGGATCCCGTATTCGGACCAGGCGCGCACGTCCGTCATGCCCGCGCGGCCGCGGCGGGTGGTGATCTGGATGACCCCGTTCGCGGCGGCGGTGCCGTACAACGCGGAGGCGGCGGGTCCCTTGAGGATCTCGATGCTCTCGATGTCCTCGGGGTTGAGATCGTTGAGGCTGGAGGGCGACTGCCCGCCCACCTCGAAGCCCAACCGCTCCTCGGCGTCGTAGACGCGCACCCCGTCCACTAGGATCAACGGGTTGTTCGCGAGGGACATGCTGTTCGCGCCGCGGATGCGAATGCGCGATCCGCCGCCCGTGGTGCCGCTGCTCTGCAGCACGACCGTCCCCGCACTCCGGCCCTGGATCAGCTCGGACATGGACGTCACCGGCGCCAGCGCGACGTCGTCCACGATGATCTCGGATACGGTGTTGCCGAGCTCCCGGGTACGCTGCTCCTGCCCTGTCGCCGTCACCACCACTCCGCCGATCTCGAGGGCAGTCTGTTGCAGCTCGAAGTTCGCCGTCGCTGTACCGCCGGGGGCAACCGTCACCGCCTGCCGCCGCTGGCCGTAGCCGAACAGCGAGGCGGTGACCTCTCGGGGCCCCGGCGGCACGTTGGTGATGCGGAACTCACCCTGCTGATCGGTGAGACTGCCGAGAGCCGTCCCCGAAACTGTCACGGACGCACCTACCAGCGGACTGCCGGTGCCGGCGTCGGTGACCCGGCCGGTCACCACGCCGCGCTGCTGTGCTGACGCCGCCGGCGCCAGCGCAAACATGACAGCCGCGATCAGAAGCAGACGTGTCATCTCGCGCATACAGGGACCTCCTGAATGAGTGCCTGCGGAGCTTCCTGCCCTCGTGGGGGGCGCTTACGCCAACCGTCTCGATCGCCAGCCCG
>DASVBS010000024.1 GCA_036375715.1 Longimicrobiaceae bacterium
GGCGAAGTCGTGGGGTTCGTCGGCCGCAACGGGGCGGGCAAGAGCACCCTGCTGAAGATCCTCTCGCGCATCACGGAGCCCACCCGGGGTGAGGTGCGGCTGCGGGGACGCGTTGGCTCGCTGCTGGAGGTCGGCACCGGCTTCCACCCCGAGCTCTCGGGTCGAGAGAACGTCTATCTCAACGGCGCGATCCTCGGCATGAGGCGGGTGGAGATCAACCGTAAGTTCGACGAAATCGTCGACTTCGCGGAGATCGGCCAGTTCATCGACACCCCGGTGAAGCACTACTCGAGCGGGATGTATGTGCGTCTCGCCTTTGCGGTAGCCGCTCACCTCGAGCCCGAGATCCTCATTGTCGACGAGGTTCTTTCGGTGGGCGACGCGAGCTTCCAGCGCAAATGCATCGGGAAGATGAGCGACGTCGCGGGCCATGGTCGCACGGTGCTCTTCGTAAGCCACAACATGACGGCGGTACAGGCGCTCTGCAGCCGCGTGATCGTGCTCCAGGCGGGAGAGATGGTGGCGGACACCACCCCCACCGCTGCGGTGCGTGCCTACATGGAAAGTGTGAGCGACGCGATACTGCGGCCGATCGCGACCCGGGAGGACCGGAAAGGCGATGGATCGTTCCGGTTTACGGATTTCTGGCTAGAGGATGAGCGGGGTGAGCGGATCGACCAGGCAATTCTGGGCCAGACGGTGAGGCTCTGCGCCAGCTTCACGGCCCAGCGGTCGAGCGAGCGCTTGCACGTGGCGATGAATATCTGGGAGGAACCCGGAAACTCTCTGATCAACTGCGACTCCACCGATCGGGGCGCCATCTTCGACCGGGTTCCGCGCGAAGGGGTCGTCTGCTGCGAGATCGAGCGCCTGCCGCTGAAGCCCGGGCGATATTTTGGCAACCTCTTCGCGAGGATGGGAGGTGACGTTGCGGATTGGATCGAGGGAGCCTTCTGCTTCGACGTCACCGACGGAGATTTCTACGGAACCGGCAAGGTCCTCAGCCGCGGTAAGTTCCTCGTGCAACACGACTGGGGGTTGAGGCCCGAGGTGCCCGCTTTCGCCAGCTTGCCCGAGCTCGTCCCCTGAACCGCTCGGACCCATGCAGCTGAGCGTCATCATCCCCTGCCTGAACGCCGGAGAGACGATCCGGACCCAGCTCGAGGCGCTGGCGAGGCAGCATTGGAGCGGGGACTGGGAGGTGATCGTCGCCGACAACGGCTCCACGGACGATACGCGATCGATCGCCGCGAGCTACGCGAGTCGGATCCCGTCATTGCGTGTCGTCGATGCCTCCCAGCGGCGCGGCAGCGCCTATGCGCGAAACGCGGGCGTGAGGGCTGCCCAAGGGCGCTCCATCGCATTCTGTGACGCGGACGATGAAGTGGCGGACGGCTGGGTCGCTGCCATCGGAGCAGCCTTGCAGCATCATGAACTGGTGGCGTCGCGGTTCGATGGAAGCAGGCTGAATTCAACCAAGAAGCTCGGCGTGCCACAGCAGCATGGCCTGGATCGGCTGTGGTATTCGCCATTCCTTCCGCACGCAGGCGGCTGTGGGTTGGGGGTCCAGCGAGGCCTTCACGAGAGGATCGGTGGATTCGACGAGTCGCTCCCTCGCCTCATGGATACAGACTACTGTATCCGCGCTCAGCTTGCCGGGGCCAGCCTTCACTTCGTTCCTGATGCGCTCGTTCATGTGCGGATGAGGGAGACCGGGCGCGAGCTGTTTCGCCAGACACGCATCTGGGCCCGGTATAATACTCTCCTACACGCACGATATAAGAACCCCGGCGAGCAAGTTCCGGGAGCTTGGCGCCTGTACTGGGGGGAATGGATCAAGCTGGCCTGGGCAGTCCCAAAGCTGCGACGGAGAGACGGGCGTTTGTGGTGGATGTCCAGACTAGGTTGGCAAGTCGGCATGCTCCAGGGAAGCATTGCCTATCGCCTGCCGCCGATCGTCTTTCTCCCACGTACACGGCCGGCACACGAACCGGCGCCGGAATCCTCGGCCGGTGGAAGTGCTGGCGCTCTTGGAGACCAGGCCGCACTTCGATGATGCGCGGAGTACGAAAAGCAGTTCGCCGTCGAGGGCATCGCCTACTCGCGCGAGTGTGTGGGACAATCGTGCGAGTCGACACCTTGGATGAGCTGGTGGCTCTCACCTTCGACGATGGGCCAGATCCGGAGTCGACTCCTCAGTTACTAGACCTGCTCGCACGGCATGGAGCGCGGGCCACTTTCTTCATGATTGGAGAACGGGCCGCGGCGCATCCAGAACTCGTGAGCCGCGTCGCTTCGCAAGGCCACGCCATCGCCAATCACAGCTGGAATCATCCTCGGTTCGTGAATCTGTCGGCTAGCGAGAGGCGCAATCAAGTCGAACGATGCGAGTGGGCACTTGCTCCCTACGGGGTGAGAATGTTCCGCGCACCGTACGGCATTCAGAGCGTGGCATCCCATCTGTCGCTGTTTGCGGCGGGCTTCCCAAGCATAGGGTGGAATGTCGATCTCGATGACTGGATGCCCCACGATTCCGGCTGGTTTGTGCAGCGCCTTCTGCAGGTGAATACGCGAGGCAGCATAGTCCTGCTACACGATTCATTGTACAGGGCAAGACATCCCGAGGCTGCAGACCGGAAGCCTCTTTTCGACGGGTTGGATACGGCGCTGGGAATGCTCCGTCCGCGCGTGGAATTCGTAACGGTTCCGGAACTATTGAAGAGTGGGCGCGCTGTGAAAACCGCGTGGATACGCCATGACGACTCGCCGCGTCGATCGGCGGGGCAGGCAACAGCAATTCCTGGCACGAGCAACCATTCGGGCGTGCGATGATGAAGATTCTGGGGATATCCGCGTTCTACCACGATTCAGCGGCCGCGCTTCTGGTGGATGGGGAAATCGTCGCGGCCGCGCAGGAGGAGCGATTTACCCGCAGGAAGCAGGATGCGCGGTTCCCCCACGCCGCTGTTGCGTACTGCCTTGCAGAGGGCGGTATTGATGCTTCCGCCCTGGACTACGTCGTGTTCTATGAGAAGCCCTTGGCGAAGTTTGAACGGCTACTCGCGACGTACCGTGCGTTCGCACCCGAGGGCTGGGAGTCATTCCGGCTGGCCCTGCCGCTCTGGGCGAACGAGAAGCTGGATCTACCCGGTGAGATCCGTGCCGCGCTTCGCACATACTCCGGGCCGCTGCTCTTCACGGACCATCATGAATCCCATGCTGCTAGCGCGTTCTTTCCGTCGCCTTTTGAAGGGGCAGCGATTCTGACTCTGGACGCGGTCGGCGAATGGGGGACCAGCTCGCTCGGGACCGGGCAGGGCAACCGGATTTCTCTGAGCCACGAGATGCGATTCCCGCATTCGCTGGGAATGCTCTATTCCGCATTCACCTACTACACGGGCTTCAAGGTGAACTCGGGAGAGTACAAGCTGATGGGCCTCGCGCCCTACGGCGTGCCGCGCTTCGTGGACACGATCCTCGATCGGATGGTGGAGCTCCGGGACGACGGCTCCATCTGGATGGATATGTCCTACTTCAACTATTGCCAGGGACTCACCATGACCTCGGAGCACTTTCACGAGCTCTTTGGCGGTCCGCCCCGTCGTCCCGAGAGCCCGATTACCCAGAAAGAAATGGACTTGGCGGCGTCGATCCAGATGGTATGCGAGGAGGTAGTACTTCGGGCGTCGCGGCATGTCCACCGGCTCACCGGGATGCGGAACCTAGTACTCTCCGGCGGAGTGGCCCTTAACTGTGTTGCCAACGGGCGGATCCTACGTGAGGGTCCTTTCGAGCGGATCTGGGTGCAACCCGCCGCCGGGGATGCCGGCGGGGCCCTGGGAGCCGCTCTCCTCGTGTGGCATCATTACCTGAAGCGGCCGCGGGCGGCTGCTCCGAGTGACAGTCAACAGGGATCGCTGCTGGGTCCCGCGTTCAGCAACGACGACATTGGCGTCTTCCTGGACTCCGTCGGGGCGCGCTATGAACTCTTGAGCGAATCGGCCCTGCTGGATCGAGTGGCGCGACTTCTCGATGACGAGAAGATCATTGGCTGGTTCCACGGGCGGATGGAGTACGGTCCGCGAGCGCTGGGTTCGCGGAGCATAATCGGGGACGCGCGCTCGCCGCGGATGCAGCGCGTGATGAACCTGAAGATCAAATTTCGCGAATCATTCCGGCCTTTTGCTCCGTGCGTGTTACGCGAGCACGCGAGCGAAGTCTTCGAGATGCAACCGGAAGAGGAGAGCCCGTACATGCTGGTCGTGGCACCGGTACGCGACCGGTGGAGAATACCCCTCGATGCCGATGCGCGTCGGAAAATGACCGACCCCGATCTCCGCATTCGCGTGTCTGTACCACGCTCCACGCTTCCTGCCATCACGCACGTGGATTATTCGGCTCGAATCCAGACAGTGGATGCCGAACGGTACGGCCGGTACTACCGGCTCATGAAGCGTTTCTATGAGCTCACCGGGTGCCCGGTTATCGTCAATACGAGCTTCAATATTCGCGGGGAGCCAATCGTGTGTTCGCCCGAAGATGCATACCGCTGCTTCATGGGAACCGATATCGACTGCCTCGTTCTGGAGAACTACCTGCTAATGAAGGAAGATCAGCCAGCCGAGGCGCGGATAGACGCTGAAGCCTATCGAGCACAGTTCACCTTGGATTGACTTATGGCGACCCTGATCCTTCCACCGCATCCGCGCACTGCTTTGCTGCGCGGGTTCGGAGTGGCGCTGGGCCTCATTGTATTGCTGATTGTCAGTCTCTTGGCTCTCGCGGTCGGCTCTTTGCCAGGTGTTCTGTCCGGAATCGCCCTGGGCCTGATAGTCGCCGTGATCGGCGTCGTTTCGCCACGTCTGTCTTTCCGCCTCTACAGGACTTGGAATCGCGCCGCCGCGGCTTACGCGCGGTTCGCGCAGTCCGCGGTGCTCCTGATCTCCTTCCACATCTTGATGCGAGGGGCCCGACACGCCGACAGATCCCTGCACTTGTCACGGACCCCGAATGGTGAGTCTGCGTGGGTGCGACGGGAGACGGTTCCGCCCGGAGCCTACCCCAGCCTCGACGCGTCGCCGTCGCAATCCGAGGAAGACTCATCTTGGATCTCGAGCCTTGTTCGTTGGGCGGCGCGTCCCGGCCATCGGTGGTCGTATTGGCTGCTTCCCCACCTGCTGGTGCTGAGGATCCTCGAAACAGAAGCCGCTGACGATTATCCCGGCGGAATCTACACCCTCTATTAGCATCCACCTGTGGCCATAGCCCCTGTTATCAAAATCGGGCTGGGCGGCCTCGTCGCACTGGCTCTGCTCGCGCCGATCGCGCTCCTGGCAGCTCCTTTCATGCTTGTCTCAGGGCTTGCGAGGTGGATCGCCCGGCAAATCGAGCCGCGAGTGGTGGGCTGGCAGCAGATCATGACCTTCGATCCCGCTCTGGGATGGCGCCCGGCCCCTGCACTGGACACACACTGCCTGTCCGAACCTTACGGCGAGATCTTCCACGTGACGACCGACCAGCACGGTTGGCGGGGGAGGCGTAGCCTCGCGGCGAGTCGCATCGTGGTGTTGGGAGATTCGTTTGCCTTCGGGTATGGCGTAGATGACGAAGACTGCTTTACCGCGGCGCTGTCGGAACACCCGACAAAAGCGGTCGGAGCTCCCGGCTACAATATGGTGCAGGAGCTCATCCTTCTGCGCGAGATTGCCCCTCTGATCCGAGGCAAGCTGGTTGTCTGGTTCGTCTACGTGGGGAATGACCTGTTCGACAATCTGAATCCCACCATGACCGGGTATCGCACGCCGTTCCTGGCGCAGTCGCCGGCGACCGGAGCGTGGGAGATGGTGACGCGACACCTGCGCCCCGAGCGGGTTCTCCACAACGCCGATGTCCTTCACCGGCAACATCGGGAGATGCTCGGTCACACATACTGCTCCACCCGTCTCACTGAACGGGCGTTTTCTGCCTGTCGCCACCTTTTGAACGAGGGAAGCCGCATCTGTCGAGAGGCCGGCGCCCGGCTGGTGGTGCTCACGCTTCCGGACCATTTCGAGCTCAGTAAGGGGGGACTGCGGCGGCTCCGGTCGTACAGTGCGCAGCCCGAGTCGTTCGACCCCGACCTGCCTCACAAGCGGGTCCGGCAGATCTGCGACGAACTCGGTGTCGAGTGCCTTTCGGCCCGGCATGCACTTCGGGCCAGCGACTACAACGCTGGCGACCGCCACTGGACTCCGGCCGGCCATCGCAGGGTCGCCGAGCTGATCCGCGGGATCGCACGGAGTGCCAGCGAGTCCTCGACCGGTCACGAGCGGCAACAGGCTGTTGCGGCGCTCTGATCATCTTGGACGTATTGGGCTGACCCTCACACGGCCGACAGCGCTCCAGGGCGGATCCGGGAAGGAAATAACGGCGCTTCCTGTGGGCCTGGTGGTGTGGCTGGTGGTGGTGCTGCTCTGGCTGGTGGCGACCCCCTCGGGATCGGGCAATGCCCGGCTGGAGCTGACCCTCCCGGGGAAGCCGCGTGAAATCGTCGGCAACTTTCTGCTCCTGGCTCCGTTGGCCATAGTCTGGGCCACGACTATGGTCAGCGGTGGTTGGGGCGGACCGATAATTCGGCTAGGGGCAGGACTGGCGATTATCAGCAGTGCTATCGAGTTGGCGCAGGGAGTATTGCCTATGATCGGGCGGGTCGTCTCGCCCTATGACGTCCTTCTCAACGTCTCCGGTGGATTGATCGCGGCTGTGGCCGCGATGTGGCTGAAGCAGCGCCGGTACAGGGCGCGTCCGATACTCGCAGCCCTCGCAGCGGTCCTCTTCCTCACAATACTCGCCTCAATGGTCCACGCTAACCGGACTGCCTCGGTTCTGTTCCGCCTCCGAGGCTGGAATCCAGAATACGCGGTGGCGGTTGGTGATGAGGTGGGTGGGCGACGGGCGTACGATGGTCGGGTGAGCAACGCGACGATTTGCGCCGGGAGAGCAGATGAGAGAATCTGCCTCGGGGCTGGTGCCGGGCAGGGGCGGCGCCGGCGTTTGGCGGACCTGGCAGAGCGGACCCAGTTCGTCGAGGTGGCCGCCGACGTGGTGGCGCGGTCGGAGGTGCAATTCGGCCCGACCCGAATCGTGACGTTCTCACAGAACCGTTCTCTTCGCAATCTGACCCTCGGACAGCAGTGGCGGGCGCTGGTCTTCCGCGCGCGCACCCTGCGTAGCGGTCCGAACGGCAACCGGCTCGAGTTCTACTTGCCCGATGCAATTCGTGCCGGTACCCGCGCCCACGTTTCCGCCACCTATGATCGCGGGCTGATCACTATGAGCTCCCGTAGCGAGGCTGAAGTCGTTAGCGCCGCGTATCCGACCGACCTCCTGTCCAGCTGGTGGCTCGTTCGTCCACGCAAGCGGCCAGTCGAGCCCCGCCACCTTACATTGGCCAGCAGCGTCGGTGCGCTCGTCCTGTTCTTACCAGTTGGGCTCGCGGTATCCGGCGCGTTGTCGCTGCCACGTGTGCTTTCCCTGCTGACCGCCGCAGGTGCGGCAGTGGGGATGCTCTACCTGCTCAACGGCTTGGTCGGCGCGGTCGCCGCGCCCCAGGGCGCACTGTTGGTGGCAGCAGCGGCGATGATGGGATCCTGGACGGCAACGTTGTACTGGCGACCCCGCCTGCGGGCGAGGAGAGGCGGAAGATGAAAACGGTGACGATGGGCCTACCGATCTACAAGCGCTTGGAGTATCTGCCCCAGGTCCTGCCCATCATCGAGGCTCAGGACTACCCGGCCATCGATCTGCTGGTTTCCGATAACGGCACCAACGGGAGCCGGGTGCGTGAGATAGTGGAACAACATTATTCACGCCCCTTCCGCTTCCGGCAGAATCCGGTCACCGTCGATATCAACCAGCACTTCAACCAGCTCGTCGCCGAAGCGACGGGCGAGTACTTCGTCCTTCTCTGCGATGACGACGAGATCAGCCCCAATTACGTCTCGGAGCTGGTGGCGCTGCTCGAGCGCCATCCCGACATCGACGTAGCCTTCTCGCGACAGGAATCAATCGACGAGCAGAGAACGCTCAAGGGCCGCTCGGTCGACGACCTTCCGGAGCGGGTCCCGGGCGACAAGTTCATGCTATTGCGAGCCAATTACAAGGTCTCTGGAATTCGCAATACCGTGACCCATCTGTCGCGCACCGTGCGGCTGCGCGAGTGCGGGGGATGGCCGACCTTCCCGCGGAGCATTTTCAGCGATGAAGCACTGGTCATGAAGCTCGCGCTCGGCCGAGACGTCGCTTTCAGCCGCGCCTGCGTGTTTCGCAACCGAGTATATCCGGCGAGCTTCGGTACGACGAGCAGCTGCCGCGATCTAGCGGCGGCGAGCCGGCAGTTCCTGCGCTTTGTCAACGATGGTCCCGAAGTAGTTGCATTTGCCGCTGCGCACCCACTCCGAGCTTCCGAATTGAGGAAGACCCTGAGCCGCTCCATCTGGTCCCAATACTACAGGGTATGGCGGTCCCGCTATCGGAGCCGTCTCCCCTATGTCGAATGGGTTCGCGCCGGCTTCGGCATGCCGCCGATTGCAGGATATTACGCTCGCCTCGCCTGGCCGCTGGCGCACTATTCGCTTCGCGCGCTCGCTCGATCAGCTTTGCCCGCGTCCTATCGCGCTCGCCGCCGTACAGGAGCCCGCGGGGGGAAGGACTCCAATTCCGCGGGTTTGCCTCCCGGACAGTCCGAATAGCTTCAGACATACCCATGAGGGATTTGTGAAAGTCGTTCACATCAGCACGAGCGATGTGATGGGCGGTGCTGCTCGTGCGGCGTATCGCCTCCACTCGGGCCTCCTCCGGATTGGGTGCGACTCGTCAATGCTGGTGTTGCGACGCGCGAGCGAGGACCCGACGGTGCACACGCTGCGACCAGAGCGTGGCCTGGCCACGCGCCTTCGGCGCCGACTCAACCGTATGGCGATACGGAACGACTTCGCGCGCCATAGGCGGATGCGCTCGCCGGGATTCGATCTGTTCTCCGACGATCGAGCATTGTTTGCGCGCGAGGTTCCCCAACAGATCCCCCCGTGTGACGTCGTCAACCTGCACTGGGTCCGCGGGCTTGTGGATGTCAGAAGCTTCTTCCAGACGTTAGCGGTTCCGATCGTCTGGACGCTTCATGACATGAACGCCTTTACGGGGGGGTGCCACTACAGCGACGGGTGCGACCGCTACACAGCCTCCTGCGGGATGTGCCCGCAGCTGGGGTCCTGCAAGCAGGGAGATCTTTCTCGACAGGTGTGGGCGCGGAAGATGGCCGCCCTGCGAGGCCGTCTCTCACCGCGCGTGAGCATCGTCGCGCCCTCGGTCTGGTTGGCACGCGAAGCGGAACGCAGCTCCATTCTGGGGCGACTCCCCATATATGTGATCCCTTACGGTCTGGACACGGAGACCTTCCGTCCACGCGATCGCGCCGCCTCGCGTCGCGGGCTTGGGATTCCAGAAGGTGCTCGGGTGCTGCTGTTCGTCGCTCAGTCAACCGAGAATCGACGCAAGGGTTTTCCCCTGCTGATCGAAGCTCTCGGCTCTTTGAGTGGAAGGGTGCCGGATCTGCTCCTGGTGTCAGTCGGGCAAGGATCGCCGGAGACAGGCGGCCTTCCTCACCTCTCGCTCGGTTCGGTGTCGACCGACGACATGCTCGCCACAATTTACAGCGCTGCGGATCTCTTCGTAGCGCCTTCTCTGCAGGACAATCTTCCCAACACGGTGTTGGAATCCCTCGCCTGCGGTACCCCCGTAGTCGGCTTCAAGACCGGGGGTCTCCCCGACATGGTTCGCTCCGGAAGCACAGGGGCTCTAGTGCCGACGGGTGACGTCCGCTCTCTGAGCGAGGCAATCGTAAGCCTGTTGAACGATCAATCCCTGCGTAGCGGTCTGTCGAACGAATGTCGCCGCATCGCTGTCTCGGAGTACGCATTGCACCACCAGGCTGAGCGGTACCAGGCACTATACGCTGATCTGGTCGAGCCACAGCAAGACATTCAGCTGCGGGCTGGTTAGCCGATCTCGAGCAACTCGGCGCTCAGTATAACCGATCGCCTGACTGTAATGATCCTGCGGAGCGAAGCGCCCAGGCTGCGCGCCCACGGCTCGGCAATCGGGGTCTCATAAGTCCGTGCCGTTCTGAGATGCATACGACACCAACCAAGTCGCACCCTCACCCCTCGCTCGCCGAGCTTCCAGCACCTCCCAAGGGGAAAACGGGCTGGCCGTGGACCGAGCAGAGCGAGCCACTACCTGAAACCCTCCCGGGGGGGAAGCCATGGCCGCGCATCAGCGTGGTCACACCGAGCTACAACCAAGCGCGGTTCCTGGAGGAGACGATTCGCTCCGTTCTGCTCCAGGGGTATCCGAATCTGGAATATTTCGTAATGGATGGCGGCTCCAAGGACGGCAGCCAGGACATCATCCGCAAGTACGAACCGTGGTTGACGGGCTGGGTGAGCGAGAGGGACCGGGGACAGAGCCACGCCATCAACAAGGGATGGAGCCGCTCGACCGGGGAGATACGGGCCTGGCTTAACTCAGATGACGTGTACCAGCCGGACGCGCTTCGCGCAGCCGTGCTGGCGCTGGAACGCTACCCTGATGCCGCCGCCGTTTTCAGCGACTGCAACTACGTTGATGCGGAGGGGCGTCTCCTCGTGCGGCGCGTTCCGGGGGAAGTGGACCTCCTTCGGCTCCTGCGCAGTCTCGTGAGCTGGGTGCCGCAACCCACCTCCTTCATTCGCGCCTCGGTCCTCGAAGAGGTCGGTCTGCTGGACGAGGAAGCGCACTTCTCGATGGATTACGACCTGTGGCTACGGGTCAGCCTCAAGCACCGGCTACAGTACGTGAATGGGGTCTGGGCGGCGACACGCATGCACGAGGACGCGAAAACGGTCGCCCTTCACCGGCAGGTGTGGGAGAACAAAGGTACGGTGCTCTATCGAATTCTGGCCTCTCCTGAATTGCCCGCAGCGATCCGCGCTGAGGCCGATGCACTGTTCAGCAGCTATTATCTCAAACTTGGCTGCGTCTATCTCCAGGATGGTAGCACCAGAGAGGCCCTCGGCTACTTTGCCCGCGCTGTCTTGCGCCATCCGCCGGCGCTCCTCCAATGGCGAACCTGGCGCGAGCCGATTCGGTCAGCCGGGAAGCTCGTACGCCGCGGGCCCCGCCAGCAGTACTGGCCCGCCTCGCCTGACGCATGAGTTCGACAGTGCCTGTCGAACGCGTACAGCACTGCGCTCCTGCTCGCTGTTTGTATGGTCCGGAATCACTCGCCGCAGTCTGCTGTGTAAGCGCCGCCTCCTGAGCCCCGTCGCATGGCTCCGGCTCCTTCCGGTTGCGGGGAACGGAAATTGTCCGCTGCAACCCGAGGGAGTTACTCCCGACAGCCCCCAGCATCAGAGATGCGCAGTACCACTTCCGAACTGGTAGCGAGAGGCACGAAGTGCGTCCACAGCGGACGATCTTGCGCCCTAGACTTGTTCCCTCCCCGGCAGCCACGCTGACCCCCCAGAGCTTCATGGCCCTCAAAATTCCAGGCTTCGGAGCGCGCAGGAAACGGCCGCGCGTAGCGGTCATTGGACTGGACTGCGCGGAGCCCTCGCTCGTGTTCGACAAGCTTGCGGGTGAGTTGCCGAACCTGGATCGCCTTCGTCGGCGCGGCCTCTATGGCGAGCTGGAGAGCGTGATCCCGGCCATCACGGTCCCGGCTTGGTCGTGCATGACCTCCGGCAAGGACCCCGGGGCGCTGGGTGTCTACGGCTTCCGCAACCGGTCGGACTACTCCTACGATGGCCTTTTCGTGGCGAACTCCGAGGCCATCCGGGAACCCCGCCTTTGGGACATTCTGACGCGAGAGGGGCTGTATTCCATCGTGCTGGGAGTGCCAGGTACCTACCCTCCACGCCCTGTCAACGGCGTGACAGTTTCGTCATTCCTCGCTCCGAGCATCGAGCACGAGTACACCTATCCCCCGGAACTGAAGGAAGAAATCAAGGCTTGGGTGGGCACATACATGCTGGATGCGGAGGGCTTCCGCACCGAGGAGAAGGCGCAGCTGCTGGAACGGATCTACACCATGACCCAGCGGCGTTTTGAGGTGGCTCGCCGGCTCATTCGCTCCCGGCCATGGGACCTGTTCATGATGGTGGAGATGGGTGTGGATCGCATCCATCACGGTTTCTGGAAGGCGATGGACCCGCTCCATCGGGGGCACGATCCGAGCTCACCGTTCCGCGATGCCATTCCCGACTACTACCGCTACGTGGACCGGGAGATCGGGACGCTACTCGAGGCACTGGGTCCCGACACGCACGTGCTCGTCGTATCCGACCACGGAGCTCGCCGCATGGATGGCGGGATCTGCATTAACGAGTGGCTGATTCGCGAGGGCTATCTGGTCCTGGCCGAGGAGCCGGACCTATCCCGCGGCCCGGTGAAATTCCAGCAGCTCAAGGTGGACTGGAGCCGTACGCGCGCTTGGGCCGAGGGTGGCTACTACGGCCGCGTCTTCCTGAACGTGCGCGACCGGGAGCCGCAAGGCGTCGTGGCTCCTGAGGAGTACGAGCTGCTGCGCGATGAGCTGACGCGAGAGTTGGAGGCACTGGGAGACGAGAACGGCAACCCCATTGGCACGCGCTGCTTCCGACCGCAGGACCTCTACGACTCGGCGCAAGGGGTGCCGCCCGATCTACTGGTGTACTTCGGAAATCTCGCCTGGAGATCGGTGGGGTCGGTGGGTTGGGGGACAATCCACGTGTTCGAGAACGACACAGGTCCCGACGACGCGAATCACGCCCAGCAAGGGATTTTGATCTACAGTGATCCAGGCCGCAACCTGGGTGGGAAGCGGCTGGAGGGACTGCATCTGCTGCAGGTTGCCCCAACGGTGCTGCGCCTGCTACGGCGCGAAGTGCCGTTCGACATGCAGATGGAACCGATCGCCGAGATTTGCGAAGAAGCTGTGGCCGCGCGATGAGCTCTCGCCGCCACTCCTGATTGCCGTCGAAGACGCACCCGACCCCCATTCCCTCACATTCGAGTCTGTATGGTGACGGAGAGCCTGGCGGACGCGCGCTCGCGATCGCTGGAGGCGCTTTGCAGGATTCTGCGCTGCCCAGAATGTCGGCAAGGAATGCTCGTGAGTCGCTCGGACGAGCTTCTCTGCTGTGAGGCCTGCCAGCAACGCTATCCCGTGATCGAGGGGGTGCCGTTTCTCTTCGAAGCTAAGGTTCTGGACGACTATGTCGCGGCAGACCGCTCGACGGAACGCCCCCTTCCTGCGTGGCCTACCCGCGTCCGGGGTGGCGCCTATCACTGGCGGGAATACCGAATCGAGGAGCTCCTCCCGCCTGTAGAGGAGGCCCGACGAGTGCTCCTGCTCGGCTGTGGGGACTCGGGGGAGCGTCCCTATCTGAACGAGCGGGGGTTCGAGGTGGTCGCGTTTGATATCAAGCGCACGTCGGGTACAGACTTCGTGGCCGACGCGCACCTGTTGCCCCTCCAGGACGCGTCTTTCGACGTGGTGATTTCGATGCAGGTGCTGGAGCATCTCCATTCGCCGTGGATCGCTGTCGGGGAAATTGCTCGCGTGCTGAGGCCGGGAGGGTGGTTTGTCGGTTCGGTCGCGTTTCTGAAGCCGTATCACAAGTCGTACTTCCACATGACGCATATGGGCGTCATGCGTTTGCTCGACGAGGCGGGGTTGCGGACCGACAGGGTCGCCGGCGCGCAGAGCCTCGCATATACGCTGTATGGCGGGATGGTACCGCTGGGCAGTCGGCCAGTGCGCCGGGCCCTTCTTGGAGCCTTTGATCGGGCGCTTCATGGTGTGCGTGCCGGAGCGTGGACGCTGCGACGGCGGATCAGCGCCGACCAGCGAACCGACCGCTTTCGGGTTGGGCTGCCGCTGAGCTTTCGCGAGTACGACCATCTGGTGAGGGCTCCTGCGATCGTCTTCCGCGCTCAGAAGGACGTTTGAGATGCTCCCGAGCGTTCTCTTCGTCTCCTACACGGCCGACTGGACCGGGCCCACAAACAGCCTTCTGCACCTCCTGCGGCACTTGCGCACGATGTACAGCCCGGTTGTCATGGTGCCCGGCTACGGACAGTTCTCTGAGGTGCTGGAGCGGGAAGGAATTGCTTGCATAACCCAGAAGGCCAACAAGTGGACAGTGCCCGCCTTAGCGCGACTCATTCACAGAAAAGGATTCCGCTTGGTATACGCGAACAACACGCACAGCAGTGCTCGTATCGCGTTTCTCGCCGCCCGTCTCGCGGGCGTGCCCTACGTGTGCCACGTCCGCGGAATCAAGTGGGACGCTGACTGGCGTCGGTTGGGATACCTTCGGTGGGCAGATGCGGTTGTCGCTGTCTCCCAGTCATGTGCGGCATCCATAAGGCGCTTTGTTCGCGAAGAGAGGCTGCACGTGGTTTACAACGGTGTCGCATCAGCCGAAGACGCCGACCGTGGCCACAGCGACGTAGCGGCAATGAGGTCGGCGCTCGGATTGCCGGAAGACACGCTGCTGCTGGTCAGCATAGCCCATTTCCGCCCTGCCAAAGGACAGGAGTACGCTATTGAAGCTATGTCCGAGGTCCATACGGCGTTCCCCCACGCGCACTTGTGCCTGGCGGGACGCATGGATCGAGACGCAGCATATACCGAGCGATTGCGGGCACTCATCCGCGACCGCGGATTGGAGCGAAATGTCCACCTACTAGGGTTTCGCTCTGACGTGACCAGCCTCCTGACCGCTGCGGACATCTTCGTGCATCCCTCACTCGAGGAGGCCCATCCGCGCGCAGTATTGGAAGCCATGTCAGCAGGACTCCCGGTGGTCGCGTTCGCAGTGGACGGGGTCAAAGAAACGGTAGTAGATGGCACGACCGGTAGGCTGACTCCAGTACGAAACGCGCACGCCATGGCCACCGCGCTCATCGAGTTAGCCCGAGATACTGATGCGCGTTCCCGAATGGGGACGGCCGGCCGCGATCGAGTGACCAGGATCTTCTCCGATCGCGTAACGGCCGAGCGAGTTGGACAACTGATCTCTCAGCTCATTTGAGGTCGAGCCGCGGCGCCGGGACTACGTTCCTCATTCTCACCCTTCGTCCCCGCCGATGGTGTCCCTCCGTCAGCAGCTCTTCGATAAAGCCCCCGGGGCACGTGACTCACGGTCACGAAGTGTGGGGGGCAAGTCCGCTGCTCAGCCAGCTAAGCTTTCGGATGCGGGATCTCGCCAGATTGACAATGGCGTCCTTTGTAGGAGGAGGAGGTCGATGAGAATTGTTTCCGTCGTACTGGTTGGACTCGGACTCGTGTCATTCACTAGTCCCGCGATCGGCCAAACGGCTTCACCCCAAATGGTCCCGCCTCCGCCCAGCGAGCAGGAGTCGCTGGTCGTGCTCCCGGGTGACGCCCTGAAGATCACCGTGTGGCCCGATGAGCAGTTGGGAGGCGAGTTCGTCGTCGAAGAATCGGGCTATGTCTACCTCCCCGTGCTGGGACAGGTCAAAGCTGGCGGCGTCTCGGTCGAGGAGCTTCGGGCACGCCTTCGAGAAGGCTACAGTGTGGCGATGAAAAGCCCGGTGGTCGGGATTACTCCCATGTTCCGTGTAGGGGTGCTCGGCCAGGTCCAGCGTCCCGGCGTCTATACCATTACGCCGACTCAGTCTTTGTTCGACGTCATAGCGCTCGCGGGAGGGTTCGGTGCAGAGGCCAATCAGGAGAAGGTCAGGATTGTACGCAGCGGGGAGGTTGTGGAGGTCAATGCTTCCGCGATGCTGGAGCGAGGTGAACTAGGCAACGATCTAATGCTCCGCTCGGGGGACCAGATCGTTGTTCCTACCGCGTCTCGAGGGCTCAGCCTCAGCGACGCGCGGAGCGTGCTGTTCGTTGTTCAAACAGTGCTTTTGCTGGTGACTTTGGCGAACCGCCTGTAGCGTCCACGGTTGAGCCTCCGCACGATGCCAGAGTCTCTTCCCAACCTGGTGCTGATCGTGTTGGACTGCGGTCGGCGCGATCATTTCTCCTGCTACGGCTATAAGCGGGAAACTACGCCCAACATTGATCGGATCGCCTCCCAGGGTATTCTCTTCGAGCGAGCCTATGCTGCGTCGTGTTGGACGATCCCGTCGCATGCCTCGCTGTTCACGGGCCTCTATCCGTCGCAGCATCGCGCCGATGCGAACGAAAATTATCTCGATAACGCCCATACAACCCTTGCAGAGCTCCTGAGTCGGCGCGGCTACCGAACCGCCAACATCACTTGCAATGGCTTCATCTCTCGACACACGAATCTGGATAAGGGCTTTGAGCTCAGCATCGATGTCGGCGCGCTGCGCGGGTCAGGAGGCGGGTGGATACAGGCCGGGATTCGTGGCATCCACCGCAGGGTGCGGGACCTAACGGCGAAGGATCGGGGTGCGCGGAGAGCAACGGCCCTGGCCTCGCGCTGGCTCGGCGAGCAGAGGTCGGGACTGCCGTTCTTTCTGTTCATGAACTACATGGATTGTCATCTCCCCTATCGCCTGCGTGGCCGAGACCGTTTCAGGTTTCTCGGAGCTACCGATCGTCGTCGAGCAGAGCGAGCCCTCCAGGACCCTTTCGCGGTCATGGCTGGAGCTCGAACGATGTCGCAGCAGGAATTGATCGACCTCCAAGCCCTGTACGACGCTTCGCTGGTGCATCTCGACCGGCAGATCGGGGAGCTGGATGCGCGGCTACAGGAGCTCGGCCTCGCGGATGAGACGGTCTTCGTCATCACTTCCGATCACGGAGAGAGTTTCGGGGAGCACCGCCTGCTCGACCATCAGTACGGCCTGTACGAACACCTGATCAACGTGCCGCTTGTAATGCGCTTACCCCGAGGAGAGCGAACCGGGGAAGTCAGGAGGGACTTTGTGCAGCACGTGGACCTGGTGCCGACCGTCAGGGAATGGCTGGGTCAGTCTGCTGCGCCAACTGATGCGGGCAGCCACGCTGGCCGGTCGATCTTCGGCGGTGCCCCGCGACAGGCGGTGATGGCGGAATACCTCGTTCCCAACGTCAGAGCTATACGGCGGCGATTTCCTCAGGCCGATACGTCCCGCTTCGACGTCGCAATGCGCTGTATTCGGACCGATCACTTCAAGCTGGTCGAGCGGAGCGACGGGAAGCACGAGCTCTACGACCTCGATGCCGATCCCTTCGAACGCATGAACCTGGCTGGCTCCCGGGCCGATCTGGTGGTCAGGCTCCAAGCTCAGCTTCAGTATCAGCTCGGCTCTCTCCATCGCGGGGATACGAGGGATCGCGACACCAGCACTCCCCCCGAGGTTCGCCAGCGTCTGGAAGCTCTTGGATATCTCTGATGCCCCGCCTCCGGGCGCCGACGTCTTAGTCGCGCAGCGCCGCACTGCCTCCCCTTTCACAGCCCTCATGCAGACGATGATGCCGCTCCAGGCACGGGACCACAATTCGCACCGTGTCAGGCTGTGCCTCGCTACGCAAGCGTTCTACCCCGTTTATGCTGGACCTGCAGTCCGCTTCGGACGCTATCTACCAGGGTTTCGGGCGCGAAATGTAGAGGTGGAGGTGTTCGCCGGCACGCCAAGCACGGTCAAGGCGGCGATGTCCGGCGTGCAGATGGCGACCACCAAAGATCGTTTGGGCACGATGCTTCCCGCCGAAACCGTTCTCGGCGTGCCGACCCACCGTGTACGGATGGGGGATGCGGGGCCGTTGCGCCGATCAATGATCTTCAGCAGGCGTCTGGTCGATTTCTGTCGCCATCCCCAACACCGTCCGGACGTCATACAGCTTCTCTCCCTTTCGTTCGTCGGCCTCCCGGCGCTGAGGCGCCTCCGAAGCATGGGCATCCCCCTGGTCTATACCAGCACAATGCTGCCGGAGGAGCCAGCGAGCCGCATCCGCACCACATTACAACGTGGATCTATCACAATACCATTCAAGCTGTTGGATTGTGTTGTCGTGAGTAGCAGGCTCATGCTCGATCGGCTCCGAGCGCTGGGCGTCGAAACGCGGATCGAGGTTATTCCCAACGGAGTCGACACCGAGCGCTTCCGCCCCGCCTCCGGTGCCGACGAAAGGCAGGCTCTACGCAGCGCCCTCGGCATTGCGCCGGAGGACACAGTCTTGCTCTTTGTGGGACCGGTATCCCCGCGCAAGGGCATCGATCTGCTTCTAGAAGGTTGGTGCGAGCTCGCGCGCGACTATCCACGGCTTCACCTGCTCATAGTCGGACCGCGACGGGACGAGAGTGATCCTTCCCAGGCAGGTTTCGCACGGCGCCTCGAAATGCTTCTGAACGCGTCGGGCGCGGCGGACCGGGTTCATTTCGTCGGTCTCGTGGAAAACGTAGAGGAATACATGCGAGCGGCGGACGTGTTCGTCTTCCCTTCGCGGAGGGAGGGAATGCCCAACGTGGTACCGGAAGCGATGGCTTCCGGCTTACCCGTAGTCTGTACTCCCTTCATAGGGCTTCCAGCGGAGTTCGGAACTGCGGAGCGCCAGTATCTATTGGCGAGTTTTGATCCTCGCGTGCTCGCGAGGAGGATCGCGGAGGTTGTGGGCAATACCCGTATGCGGGAGGAACTCGGGCACGTGGCCCGGCGCTGGGTGGAGGATCGAATGGCCGTAACCAAGAGTCTCGACCAGTACGTGGACCTGTACCGTGGGCTGGCAATCGGCTCTGACACCACAGGAGTCCGTCGATGATGAAGGACGTTCAGGGATTGGTCGTTGGCGGCGGGCCGTCGGGGCTGGCGGTGGCCTATGCGCTGCAGGGAAATACGCTGGTTCTGGAGAAAGAGGACACGGTCGGCGGATTGTGCCGGTCCATCACGCATTCCGGGAGCGTGTTCGATATCGGCGGACACTCGTTTCATACCCCGCATCCGGAAGTCTTCGAGCTGGTACAGCGGCTCATGGGCGGAGCCCTCGAGCTGCAGCAGCGTGACGCCCGCGTATACTCGCATGGAACGCTGATCCCCTATCCGTTCCAGAAGCACTTTGACCAGCTTCCGGATTCCGAGGTAGTTCAGGCGTGCGAGGAAGGCCTGCGCAACATCGACCGGGATGCTCCGCCTCCCCAGAACTTCGAGGAGTATATCATCCAGAAGTTTGGACGGGGAATTGCCGAGCATTTCATGCTTCCATACAACCGGAAGCTGTGGGCGCGGGATATTCGCAAGATCTCGTGTGAATGGACGTCTGAGCGGGTAGCGGGACCGAAAGGCTCGGTCGAGCACTTCGACACCAATGGTGGCAAGCGGAAGCCGTTGCAGGCTGACACTCAGGTCGGCTATCCGCGCGTCGGTGGGTTCGAACAGATCTACAGGAGCTTTGTTCCGCACATTCCGGCGATCGAGTTCAATCGTGCTGTGACCAGCATTGATCCGGTGCGGCGTGTCGCGTCAACGGCGGATGGCTCCCACTACGGCTATGAGTTCCTGGTGTCGACCATGCCGTTGCCGCTTCTCGTCCGGATCGTTGACGGAACTCCGCCCGAGATTCAGGAAGCGGCCGACAAGCTGGAGTACATGTCCCTGCGCGTCGAGCTCCTGCTGACCCGACGGCCGCTGACCACCCCCATTCAGCGCATCTACTGCGCCGGCGCCGAGGTTCCGGCACACAAGATCGCGCTCAATCACAATTCGTCGGATTATCTGCGGGCGCAGCCGCATCATGCCGTCATGGCGGAGGTGTCTCTATCTCCGGAGAAGCAGGTCGATGTGGATAGGATTGGCCCGGAGGTGACCGCCTTTCTGTGCGATATCGGCGTCCTGGATTCTCCTGAGGATATCGTCTGGACGGGGCATATCGACGTGAAGTACGCCTACCCGGTGTACACTCACGATCGACCGGCACTTCTCCGCGAGATCAAGGAGTGGATGGCCCGGTACGACATCTACACCCTCGGGCGGTTCGGAGACTGGGAGTACGTCAACTCGGACCGTTGCATCGCAAAAGGCCTCGAGCTCGGCCGAGAGCTTCGGGACCGCTATCCGGCCGTCGGTTCCCGTCATGAGTCCCGTGCAGAGGAGCCACGCTCCTACGGCTCAACAGCTATCGCTGTGAACCAGTAAGCTTTCCTTAGGGCCCGACGCTCTCTCTCGGTTGTTCGGTACCACTACGCAGAGCAGACCTGCCCCTTCCACTGCGATGGCTCCAACTCTTCCGGTGCGCCTCATGATCGTAGGGGCGCCGAAGGCCGGCACTACTGCGCTGAAGTACTACCTTGGCCAGCACCCTGGTGTCTGTACGCACTCTCAGCGCGAAATGCAGTTCTTTGCAAATGACGAGCGATACGGACGGGGGTACGAAGCTGTCTATCCGATGTACTTCCGGCCAAAGAGCCAGGCGCAGGTAATCTGCGGCAAGAGCGTCGCGATGATGTATTCCGCGGAGGCGATGGCGCGGCTGCAGCGCCACAACCCTGACGTTCATGTTGTGGTTCTACTGCGTAACCCCGTTGACCGCGCGTATTCCGAGTTCTGGTATGCTCGACGGCGTGGGTGGGAGCCGCTTTCGTCATTCGAGGCGGCGATCGCTGATGATGGCTCACGATTCGGACGCGACGCGGCCCGACGCTTCCGATGCTCCTACCTGGAGCGCTCCAGCTATGCCCCCTATCTGGAGGCGATTCTGCGCCAGTTCGCGCGGGAGCAGGTTCACGTCATTCTGCTCGAGGACCTTGCAGCGGATGCGGTGGGTGTGTGCCAGTCGCTGCTCCGACTCTTCCCTGAGCTGGACCCGAACGTCGTCCCATCGGTCGATCGGCGTAAGAACGCCGCCGCCCTTCCGCGATCGAAAAGGGTGCTCGCCCTGACCTCCTCTCGTGATGTTGCACCCCGCCTTCGATCAGTGCTCGCTCGTATCCTGCCGGAGAGAATCAGGCACAGCGTGAAGGACGCAATTCAGCGTGTGAACGAACGCGAGGTCCGCCTGCCTGCGCTCGATCCCGCTACGCGGCTCCAGCTCAATGAGTACTTCCTGAAGCGCAATCGCGCCCTCGCGAACCTGCTCGGCCGGGATCTCAGTCACTGGTACCAGGTTGGACTTCAGGGAGCGGCGCAACGTGTCTAGTAATGGATTGAGCGAGTGCGCTCGCCTCGAGGCGTCGCGAGAATGCTGACGATCAAATCGCGTGAGCAGCTGCTGCCGCAGTTCATCCTCGGCGGGTGTGTGGCCCTCGCGGCCTTGTACGGGGTGGTCGTAGCGGATCACGGCACCGATGCGCTGCTGCTGCTCGCGGGAGGCGCTGCCGTTCTCGTCATCATGATATGGCCTACCATCGGCCTTCTCCTGCTTGCCGCGACGATCCCGCTCGAGAACCTGCTCATGGTAGGCGAGGGCTTCACCGCCACCCGTCTTCTCGGAATCCTCGTCTGTGGCGCGTGGTTCGTCCAGAAGATCGTTCATCGGGAGTCCTTCGCCTCTCTGCTATCCTCCAGCTACTTCGTGATGGGCGGCCTCTTTGTCCTGCTCGTTGTGTCATCCATCACATGGGCGCATAACCCGCTCATTGCACGGAGTGGCGCGATCTCGCTGGTTCAGGCGTTCGCCCTTGGCATGATCATCATCGATCTAGCCGGTTCGTGGCGACGTATGGACAGTTTGATACGAGTCCTGATTTTGAGTGCCGGCGTGGCCTCGACGATGACGCTCACCCAAGCTCTGATTGGCGGGTTGCGTCGCGGCGGTGACGATATCGCTGGGGGAGTAAACGGCACGGCGGTAGTGCTGCTGACCCTGCTCCCATTCTGCTTTTATCTCCTGCGTTCGCACACGACCAGCGTCTGGCGAGTTCTTGGCATCGCCGTGGCTGCGGCCTCCGTGGTTGCCATTATCGTAACGTACTCACGGATGAATCTGATGTTGCTGGTTCCGGTGCTGCTGGCCCAGTACTGGTTTGTATTCCGTGGTCGCCAGGGCCGCGCCTGGCTCGGTGTGCTTACAGTAGCCGGCCTGGTGGGAACACTCCTCTGGGTCCCTTGGGATCGAGTCGCGCAACGTATCCAGACCATCGGGCCCTACATGGAGAGTACGTTGAGCCAGGACGGTGGGACCTACAGTGGGCGTGGCTACCATATGCGGGTCGGGCTGGCAATCGCTCGCGACCACCCGCTCTTCGGGGTTGGATACAACAACTACGGTGAGCTTTTCCTGCGCGAGTATCAGTATACTGTGGCCGGATCTGACAGGATTTATACCAACCGCCGTAGTCCACATAGCAGCCTGATAGGCATACTGGCCGACCTTGGCGCCGTCGGTATCCTCACCTGGGTTCTACTTATCGGGGCCGCGATACGGGGTGTGCTGCGAGCATGGTACTCGACTCAGGGCGCTACGGAACGGGATCGCCATTACTTGGTCCAGGCCCTTACTCTTGCGCTTCTGCTTCACGCAATCCCTTACGGCTTCTACCTGCCTAACCAGAAGGAGAAGATCTTCTGGGTCTTGATTGCGATGAGCACAGTAGTCGATCGCTTGGCAAGGGCTGATCGCGCTACGCTGGCTCCCTCCCGCAGCTAGGTCTCCCTGGTCGTCACACATATCAGCCGCGCACGTACTCCGGGTCGTGCGCGGACTCCGGCCACCGCCCCGATGGCAACGCCTATCTTCGTTGTCGGAAAGCATCGTTCGGGGACCACCTGGCTCGCGAATCAGTTATGCGAGCACTCGCAGGTGGTTGGCGTTCGTCATACTCAGCACCACGGCCTGCATGAGAGTGCCTACTTCGATGCTATCGACGGTCGTTATGGCGATCTCCGGGTTCCAGCCAACTACATAGAGTTTGTGGAGATCGTCAGCTTGAGCGACTACTTCCGACTCGCCGGTGCGACGCGCGAGTTCCTGTACTCGCTGTGGCCGACGACCTATGCAGATGTCTTCCAGCGGGTGATGGACCGGTTCGCGGGTGACAATTCCGCGAACTACTGGGTCGAAAAGAGTCCTTCTCATTCTCTGCTGGTCCATCGCCTCGCGCGACTTTACCCCACGGCTCGCTTCATCGCAGTGAGACGCGACGTTGAGGACGTAGCTGCGTCTTCCATCGCGCTGGCTATCCGCCGGGACCCGTCGCTCGCCGAGGACGCTTCTTGGCGACGGCGCGAGTTGCTGCGCACCGCTCTCAGCTGGGCCTGCTATAACCGGATACTGGAGGGTTTCGGACGTCGCTCCCGGCGGCTCTTGTGGGTGCGATACGAGGATCTTCGGGCCGATATGCCCGCGTCGATGGAGCGTATCTGCCAGTTTCTGGGGCTTGGCTTCGAGCCACAGGTCTGCGACCCGAGCTTCGCGCCAAACTCCGGCTACTCGGGCAGGAATGGTCGGGAGGGGCTTTCTCGGAGTGAGCGGCGTCTGGCCCGCTTGATCGCCGGGATCGGCCTTGCGATTCCCTGGAGCCTTCTCCGCGAGGCTCTTGCCTACGCACGACGTGGGCACCGACGCCCGCTTCCCAAATGGTTCTTCTCCATGCTCGACGTGCCCTGGCGGCGGCCGGATCTGCTCCCGCGGACGATAACTGGTTTCGAGGTCGCAGCCGGCTCACCCATGGTCCAACGTGATGGATGAGCCCATCAAGGTGTGCCACATCCTTTCCACTTTCGCCCCGCTGGTCGGCGGCATCCAGAAGAGCACGGAAAGGTTGTGCGTCACTCTGCGCGAACAAGGAGTGGACGCCGTCGTTCTCACCCGTCGCTTGCCGGGTCTTAGCTCGTCGGATGAGTGCAACGGAGTCCCCGTGGTCCGGGCTGGACATCCGTCTCGGAGCAAGTTGGGGGCAGCAACGTTCGTCATTCATAGTCTCTGGTTGCTCGGCACGCGCTACCGGGCAACGCGGCTACTTCACGTCCAGAGCATCGATGCACCGCTGCTCATCGGCCTTCTGTGCAAAGTCCTGCTGGGAAGAAGAGTGGTCGCCACGATTCATGGCGAGATGATGATCGTGGAGCAGAAGCGATCCCGGTTGGGCCGTTTGCGCGTTCGGCTGATGAGCCGTCTGGTCGACTGTTTCACGGCGCTGAGCCCGCAAATGGAACGACAGCTCCGCGAAGAGAAGGTGCCTCCCTCCGCAATCCGCTTCATCCCCAACGGCATAGATCAGGACGTGTTCCGGCCGGCTACGGAAGCCGAGAAGCAAGCCGCACGTAGGCGTCTCGACCTTCCGGATTCGGCGGTGATAGTGCTGTATGTCGGTCGCCTCATCGAGCTGAAGCAGGTCGACGTTTTGCTGAAGGCCTGGTCCCAACGATCAGCATGCGGAGATGACCTCCTAGTGATCGTCGGGGACGGTCCAGAGATGAATGGCCTGCAGCGACTAGCACAGTCGCTGGGCATCGCTGCCCGCTTCTTCGGCGCCCAGACCGATGTCGCCTCGTTTCTCCGAGCGTCAGATGTGTTCGTCCTTCCGTCTCGCATGGAAGGTCTTTCCGTGGCCTTGCTCGAGGCGATGTCTTCCGGGCTCGCGGTCATCGTGAGCGATCTACCCGGAAATCTCGCGGTCGTTCGGAATGATGTTAACGGCATGGTGGTCCCTGCGGCGGACCGGCAAGCACTCGTTCGAGCGTTGAATGAGATGCTCAGCTCGGGATCCCGTCGCAATCGTCTGGGTGCGGTGGCGAGCAGGACGATCGGCGAGATGTTCTCTTTGACTCGAGTCGCCGCTGAGCATAAAGGGATGTACGCGGAACTTCTCCGGCGCAGCGCCACGGCTCCGAAGCTGACCTCGGCAGCTCTGAACGCCCCGTCAACAGACAAGTAGCGCTCTGGCTTCCATGGTTCTCCGCGTCAAGCCGGTCCCTGAGTCCCGCCATCCGGGGAAAGGCCCGTCCGAGCAGAAGCCGGTCCTCGCCGGTGTGATGGGGTCGTTCTCCAATCTGGCGAAGTCGCGAAACTGGAGAGACCTGGAGGAGTTCTTCAATCCAGCAGGTGCATTCCGCGAGGTGCATCTGATCTCGATGGGGGACGACCACGAGTACGAGCACATCCGCTTCGGAACGGTCGTCGTCCACCCGATTCGGTCGCTGTCCGAGGCCCCGCGCCTTCGAATCATCAACAACCTCTATACGATGGCCTGCGCGCTCCGGCGACTTCGGAGGGTGCTTCGGGAGCACGATATCGCGCTGGTCGCGCAGATCTTCGGCGGTCCGCTGAAATTCGGTTTGCCGGCCGTGGTGGCCGCAAAGGAGGCGGGGCTTCCTTCCGTCATTTCGCTCCACAACGACTACGAGCGAATGATGGCCCTGACGTATTCACGACCGTTGCGGTGGGCTGCCCGATTCGTCTGGGATTACCTGTTCCGCAACTGCACGCGGGTGCGGAGCGTCAGCCGCTACATCGCTGATTTCGCCATCCGCGCCGGCGTTCCGCCGAAAAAGGTGCAGGTCATTCCGAACAAAGAAGATCTCGAGAAGTTTCAGGCAACGCCGTCTCGTGAAGAGTTGCTGAAGATGACGGCGGAGATCGGCCTTCGCGAGGTCTCTGCCGACAGTGTGATTCTCCTTACCGTCGCGCGGTTGACTCCCGCGAAGAACATTGCCGGAATGCTGCGGGGATTCGCGCGGGCGGCTGCGAAGATTCCGCACCTCTACTACGTGATCGCCGGGGACGGTCCTCTCCGCTCCGAGCTGCAACGGCTTGCCATCCAGCTCGGTGTTGCCGACCGCGTCTTCTTCCTCGGGTTCGTAGCTCACGATAGGCTGAGAACTCTCTACCATCTTGCAGACGTATTCCTGTTCGCGACGCACTACGAAGGGCAGCCCCGGGTTCTGGTCGAGGCGATGCTTGCCAGGCTTCCCGTTGTGTGTGCCAACTATGGTCAGGTATGTGAGGTGGTGCGGGACGGGCACGACGGGATATGGGTAGACCCGAATAACGTATCCGACATTGCGAACGCATTGGAGACCCTGGCGGCGGATGCCGACCTTCGACGGGGCATGTCCATGCACCCTGACTTCGACGCGGGCCTGTACTCGGTAGAGCGTGTGGGCGCTCAGGAGGCGGCATTCTACCTGTCGCTGCTCGCCCCTCGCCAGACCTCGGCGATTACAGCCATACCGAAGGCGTCGTAAGCGTGGTCATCTACATCGCCGGGTATGGACGGAGCGGATCGACGATCCTCTCCATCATTCTCGGAGCCCATCCGGAGATCGCAAGCGTTGGTGAAATCGCCTTCGCCCATGAGGACTGGTTCGATCCAAATCGTGCTTGTTCCTGCCTCCGTCCGTATCCCGAGTGTGAGTTCTGGAGTGACTTCCTTCCCCTCGCTCATCCCCAAGCGACTCGCAGTGCGCGACTGACTGAGCGGGTGCTGGCGCTTCCGCTGCTCTGGCTCGGTTTGCTGCCGGGTTCGCGCCGGTCTGCGTACCAGGCGTTCCAAGCGAATCTTCTAGCGGGCATCCGCAGAAAGACGGCCAAACCCATCATTGTGGATGCCTCCAAGTCCGCGCGCCTCACGGCGGCAAGGCCTCTGGCGCTCGCCCGCCTGCTAGATGAGGACGTGTTCGTGATCCACATGGTGCGTGACGGGCGTGCGACCGTACGGTCGTTGGTGCGTACCGGGAGCAACTGGGCCCTCGAAGGACGCGTGCCTCCTCTCAAAGCTCCGGTACTGCGGGCAGTGCTGGGATGGGTGCTGACGAATCTCTGGACGTCCACGCTGCGCTGGGCTCTGGGGCGCGACCGGTATATACGCCTGCGATACGAGGACTTCGTCGCCGAACCGGGCGCTACGCTTCGGCGGCTTGGCAACTTCCTAGGGGTGAACCTGGAGCCGGTCGTGGAGAGATTGCAGGCGGGAGAGACCTTCTCGGCTGAGCACATGGTGGGAGGAAATCGCGTCCGCTTCGAGACGCAGATCGCGCTCAGGCCGAATGCCGTTGCGGCCAAGGATACCGCATTGGCCGGACGGGAGAGACAGCTGTTCGCTCTTTTGGGTGCGTGGCTCAATCGCCGCTACGGGTATGCGGACTAGCGATCTCCGCAGTGTGCTCAGTCGATCCGACCGCCGCCCACTGGTGCTGATCGTGGGCGGATGTGACGTCCACTTGAGGCTCGACCTAGCACGAGAACTTTCCAGCGATTTCACCGTGGCCGTCCTAGGGTCGTCCTCGGAGTCGCGCAATCGGTTCATGGACGCGGACATTCAATTCGGCGTCTATCCGCTGAGCCGGGCCCCCAATCCCGCTGCCGATCTGCATTCAACCGTCCGGCTGTTTCAACTCTTCCGGCGCTTACGACCGGATATCGTTCATACCTTCGCAACCAAACCATGCGTGTGGGGCCGTATTGCGGCGCACTGGGCGCAGGTGCCGGTGATTGTCGGAACCTTACCCGGGCTAGGCTCGCTGTATGCTGACAACAATGGCCGTACGCGCTTCCTGCGAGCGCTCTACCGCCCATTGCAACGAACCGCCTGCTCGGTCTCCGATCTTACCATTTTCCAGAATCGGGATGATGCTCTGGAATTGATCGCCACGGGCATGGTACAGCCGGCGAAAGCCAGAGTCATACCCGGATCGGGAGTGCGAACCAACTTTTTCGACCCTGCACTCGTTTCCAGGGAAGAGAGGGAAATGATTCGCCGCGAGGCCAATGCAGGAAGTGGAAGCGTAGTGTTCACCATGGTCTCGCGTGTGATCCGCTCCAAAGGCGCGCTGGAGTTCGCGAACGCGGCCAGACTCGTGCGGGAGCGTGTGCCTGAAGCCGAGTTCGTGCTCGTCGGACCGGACGATCGCGAAGCCCGGGATCATCTGAAGGCAGAGGAGGTCGAGTACCTGCGGTCCTCCGTTCGGTGGCTCGGTCCTCGGGACGACGTCCGCGCCGTCCTGGCGGCGAGTGACGTCTTTGTGCTGCCTTCTTTCTATCGAGAGGGTATTCCGCGGGTGCTTCTGGAAGCTGCATCCATGGGACTGCCCATCATCACCACCAATTCGCCGGGATGCGTTGAGGTCGTCGAGGACGACCGGAACGGAATTCTGGTTGCACCCCGAGATCCTGGCTCGCTCGCCGAGGCAATTGTGCGAATGGCTGCAGCCAAGGACTTACGACGCCGCTATGGAGCGGCCTCGCGCGACCGAGCGATACGCTATTTCGATCTTGCGGTCATCTGCGCAGAGACGGCGGCGGCGTACCACGAGCTGCTCGCACGCGCCGCTCCCTCGGTCCTGCGCAGGCTCAGTTCTGCGGCCAACGCACCGAACTGAGGCCTTCCCGCGGTGGTCGCCCGCCACTCCGCCACCGCAGTCACACCATCAAGTAGCGCACAAGCACATGGCTAACGAGCTGCCCGCCCCCAATTCGCTGGTGCCGGGGCGGTTCCCGGGATCGGATGCTTCGAGTGATCCGCGCAACGATGTGGTGACCTTCTTGGGAATGCTCCTGTCGCACTGGAAGCTGATCTTGCTGGGGGGCCTTCTATCCCTTGGCGTCACCTATTACCGACTTTCACAGCAACTTCCGCAATATACGTCGGAAGTCTTGTTGATGAAGACAGAGGCATCGCCGCTCACGGCGTCGGGACTCGGCACGGACCGAAGAAGCGTGGACGATGACTTCGCCTCCCAGGTCGAGATTATTCGTAGTCGAGTCGTCATGGCCGCGGTAGTCGATTCGCTGGGACTGGCCCTGCAGTTCATCGATCATCCACGGTATCAGAGTCGGATCCTTGACCAGGTTCAGGTGGATAGGGACCCGGACACAGGCCGATATCAAATAGGGTTTGCTCGCGGCCGGCTCGCCTTGTTGGACGGACAGGGGGAGGTTCTAGATACGGCCTCGGACGACGGATGGCTCGAGGGACCTGGCTTTCGGTTCCACGTTGCCGAACCCGAGGCGGCACGAGCCGATCCGATCTGGTTCATGGTCAGATCGCCGGATCGCGCGGCAGAAACCCTCCGCCGCCGAATCGAGGCCGGGCCAGGGAAAAGCATGGACATCATCCGCGTGAGTTACACGGATCCCGACCCCGAGCGTTCTGCGCGAGTCGTCAATGTGGTTGCTCAAGTCTATCGCGACCTGCGTGCCCGCTCAGCTCGTGAGGCCGCACGTGCCCGCCGCATGTTCCTCGCGGACCAGGTGGCCGCTCTATCGGATTCACTGAGGGTGGCGCAGAACGACATTCTGGCTTTTCAGCAGCAGGAGAGAGTTCTGCATCCCGAGAGCGAAGGCAGCGCGTTGACGACGGCGCTCTTCCAGGCGGAATCAGAACGACAACGGCTACGTCTGGATGAACGTCTCATGGAGACGCTGGTGGAGGGGGCTCGAGACGGGGCACAGAATGTCTCGGAATTGCAGCGCCTGGTCGCCATGGGTCGCGAAGTGCTCCCGGACGGAGACGGCATGTACTCCCGCCTGCAGCAACTCGAAACCGAACGTAGTCGGCTGACAGCGTCACAATTCGGCTATACGGAGAGAAGCTCGCAGGTGCAGGTGGTGGATTCATTGATCGCGGCGACGCGTACACAGGTTCGGATCGCCGCGGAGCAATCCCTCCTGCTACTTCGAGAACGCGTGGCGGCGGTCGAGGTCAGAATAGCTGACCTGCGTCGGAGACTCAGTGAAGCCCCACAACGAAGTACCGACTTCGCGAGAATGCAGCAGCGGGTGGATGCCGTCCAGAGCGCCTTGCTGCCGCTGGTGGGAAGGTATTATGAGGCGCGGGTGGCAGAGGCCGTGCAGCTCGGAGACGTAGAGCTGGTCGATCAGGCACCGACCCCTCTCAATCCGGACCCCGAGCACCGAGGACTCAAGCTCGCCATTGCTCTGTTCGCCGGGGTCCTGCTTAGCAGTGGAGGGGTAGGTCTACGCTACTACTTCAGCACGACTGTGCGTCGCCGCGAAGACGTGGAGAGCGCGACCGGCCTTCCGGTATTCGGATTCATCCCTCATCTGGACATCTCGCCCAAGAACGGAGCTGCTCGCTTTGCCGGGGTCGAGGCGTTCAGAGCGCTTGCAGCCAATCTCCGACTCGCGACTCCGGTGCATCCGAAGGTCATCGCGGTCACGAGCGCGATGCCAAAGGACGGAAAGAGCACTGTCGCCGCAAACCTGGCGCTCACCATGGTGCAGCAAGGTTCGAGAACGCTGTTGATCGAAGCGGATCTTCGGAGGCCTACGGTTCACAAGACGTTCGCTATCAGCCAGTCCCCGGGACTGACGGACGTTCTTCTCGGTAATGTGGGGCTGGACGTCGCCATCAGGCGGATCGAGGCATACGAGCTCGATGTAATAACCGCAGGTAGCGACTTCGACAATCCGCCGTCGCTTCTCGGCAGTACCGCGTTCAGCGAGCTGATGGACCATGTGCGCGCTGAATACGATGTGGTGATTATCGACACCAACCCGATTCTCGCGGTTGCCGATGCAAGCTTACTTTGCTCGCAGGTTACCGGCGTTGTGCTGACGGTCCGGGCGAATCGCACTGATCGTATGGCGGTTGTTCAGTGCATGGAGCAGATCCGGCGCGCTCGCGGTACGATCATCGGCGTCGTCCTGTCCGACATCCCGAGTGGGCCGGCGGGTTACAGCTACTATCGACTCGGCACCTACGGGTACGAGCACACGCGGGAAGCGGAGGACGGTGAGCGGACCGCGCACGAGCGGAGGCGGCCGTTGATTGGAAGCTGGTCGCGGCCCGTCAATTAGTCGCGGGTATCAAAGCGAGACGATACAGCGTCGCATACCCTCCCTGATTTTCCGCATGCCTCCTGGCGGAGATAGACACTGATGGAACTTCGAAACCCTCTTTTTATTGTCGGCACGGGGAGATGTGGGTCATCCGCACTTCACCAGCTACTGTCGTACCACCCGCATCTGGCGTGGCTCTCCCAGCTGTGTGCGCGATTCCCGACCCATCCGGAGGTGAATCGTCTCGCAATGCTCCTGCTCGATTCGGGGCTGCCTTCAGAGTTCGTCCGCAAGCACGTACGCCCCTCCGAAGCCTACGCGTACTGGGATCATCACTTTCCGGGGTTCAGTGAGCCTTGCCGCGATCTCGTACGCGAGGACGTCAATGGCCAGGTAGGCCAGACTCTGCGTGCTTCTCTCAGCCAGATGCTGACCCCGCAGCGTCACCGCCTCCTGATCAAGATTACCGGTTGGCCCCGGATCGGCTTCCTGAAGGCGATCTTTCCAGATGCACGATTTGTCCATGTCTATCGGGATGGACGGGCAGTCGCGTGTTCTCTACTGGAGAGACCGTGGTGGGGAGGGTGGCAGGGGCCTGCAGGTTGGAAGTGGGGTGAGTTGACAGCCGAACAGCATGCTCGCTGGGTCGCTTCCGGGAAATCGTTCACTGTCCTCGCTGGGATCCAGTGGGAAATTCTCATGACGGCCTTCGAACAGGCCCGCGGCAATATCCCGGCGGAAGACTGGCTCGAGATCAGCTACGACGAGCTTTGCGCGTACAAGAGAGATGCGCTTCACAAAATCGCGCGCTTCGCTTCCCTGGAGTGGTCGGAAGAGTTTGATAGACGCGTGGAGCAATTTGCTTTCGTGAACTCCGACCACAAATGGCGGACACAATTGAACGAATCGGAACAGCGTCGCCTAACTGAGGCGCTGCGCGACCCGTTGACACGGCTCGGCTTTGCTGCCGCCCCGTGAGCTCTTTGCATGACAGCACGTATGGCTCGCGAGCGATCGATCCTGCTCAACTCCATCTCCCTGCGGCTCCGAGACCCGGACCGATGAAATCCAAGCTGGGCTTCTTCCTGATCATCGAAGCTGGAGATCTGGAGCACAAAGCCTTGTTGCTCGTGGAGAGTATCCGCGAGTTTGCGGGGGTCTATCGGAACGCCCCGATCTGGGTAGTTCAAGCGCGCGCTGGCCGTGGCCCGTCCGCAACGACGTTGGCGAAGTTGAGTGAGCACCAGGCCTACTTCGTACGGGCGGAGCTGAATTGCACGTGGAGAGACTATGGGCCCGGAAACAAGCCCTACTCAGCTGCCTTTCTGGAGCATCTTCTCGAGGGGTCAGTCGACACGCTGGTGTTACTCGACTCCGACATGATCTTTGTCAACCCGCCGGTTGCTCTGGAGCTCAATGGGGAAGAAGTCATTGCCGTGCGTCCCGTCGACGAAGCTCATCTCGGATCACCTTCGGACGAGCTCCCATCCACATACTGGCGGGGGATCTATGAGGTCTGTGGCGTCGACTCCACTCGCGTCTGGGATGTTCGATCGACGGTCGATCGGAAGCTGATAAGGGCGTACTTCAATGCCGGGTTGGTGGCAGCTCGCCCTGCCGCAGGTTTGTTTCGGGATTGGCGGGAGAACATGGAGAGATTGGCGTCCCGACGGAACGACTCGACCATCTTCCCGTCACACCGTGAGCGGTGGTTTCTTGACCAGAGCTGCCTTGCGGCAACTGTGCTGGCGAGGACGGACCGCCGGCAAGTGCGGATACTGGATCGTGCCTACAACTACCCGCTACACAAGCAACCCGTTCTCTCGGCGGCGGAGCGGCTCACTTCCATGCGGGAGCTGACTGTAATTCACTACCACGATGAGTTCTACAGAACTCGCTGGCGCCGAACGATCGAAGTGCCGCCGGACTACGCAGAGTGGCTCGACAAGAGGTTACCCTTGCCAAGTGGCGCAAGGCGCCTCCAACAGCTGCGACGACTCGGAAAGGCGATGATAGCGGCGGGTGGGTGACGAGAGCGGCCCTCTCCTCCATGCAGAATGAGCTGCACGAACTTCGAAGGTGAGCGCGCCCATTGTGCCGTTGGTAGAGGAACGGGCATGGGCCGAGAGCCGTGGCTCCCAACCCATGCCTGCCAGACCCTCAGCCCTTGGGGTGGGTCCCGTTAAGATACTCCTCCAGGTTGCTATAGCCGTCGCGGTCACTATCGGCACCTGCGTCAGTAGCGTCCCTCTCGCTGAGGCCATAGCGCGCTTCGAACTCGTCAGGCATGCCGTCGCGATCGGCATCCGAGCACGGTTTGCCGCGCTCGACGTCGGGATATCCACCTGCCTGGGAAACCGAGGCGATGAACGAGCCTGTCCCGTTGAGTACATCACGAAGCACGCGCCGGTCCGCCGAGTCGATGTTGGGAATCCAGTCTCCTGAGCAGGTCAGCCGGGCGTTCGCGCCTACCCCCTCACCACGCCTGATGGCAGCATCATCCAGTGTGATCACGGATGCGTACGCTTCTGCCGCCGGTTGAACCCGGATCGGGAACGGCCCGCTCGGCAATGGAGCGTCGCGATAGTGCTTGGCCGGTAGCGGAGCGCCGGTGTACCGATTCCTGTGGATCTCTCGGTCGCGGCCTACGACCCTCCCGCTTCGGTCGACTCCCACGTTCCCTGAGAGGTAGAGCGAGGTTGGGCCGGTCGGTTCCTTGCCTGAGTCGTTGTGTACGAAGAAGTCCTGGTCACTGTTCGGCCCTTGCTTCCAGTAGTTGCCGATCCAGTCACCGGTGCTGGAGTGTTTACTCTCAGCGTTGCGCGAAGCCCAGTTGTAGGAGACGGTGTTCACCACCTTCGCCCCCCGCCGCTGCGATTCGCACCCGGCCGAAAGCACAGGATTGCGATGCGTTGAATGCACGAATGCACTGTGGTGTAGATCGATGTCGACAATCTGCCGGCAGAACCGGAGAGGGTCGCCTGCCGAGTTCTCTCGGGTCGATCCGTTTATCTGCATGCCGGTTGCGTGGCCCTGCCCCTCATCAGCGCGGGTGAGCGGTTCGGCGAGCAGCGCGCGCTGAATTGTGACGTTGCTGATCAGGGGGGTGAACGGGACCTCCTCCACCCGGTCAGCGGAGCGATAAAACTTGACCAGGTTGTCCGGCGTCCATGAGAACGTGTTATGATCCAGGATCACGTTTCTCACAGTCGATTTGCCGTCTATGACGGCTGCAAGGGCAGCGGCATAGCTATCAGCTCCGCCACCCGGTCGAAAACGAAGGTAGCGGATGATGACGTCCTCGACGTCGCACGCGCTGTCGCTGTCGCCGAGAGCGATCAAGCCGTTAATGGTGGTGGTGGAGCGGTCCTTGGCGAGAGTGATGCCGCCTCCCGGAGCGGTCTGTCCTGCGATCGTGAGATGCCCATCGCAAACCCGGATCGAGCTGCGCAGGCGGATGACACCAGCTACTTTGAAGATGCAGGTGCGCGCGCCGGTCGCTTCAGCACATTCTCGAAGGCTTCCGGGACCGGAGTCGTTCAGGTTGGTCACGAAGATTACCCGCCCGCCCCGTCCACCGCGGGCTTCGGCGCCGTAGCCTTGGGCGCCCGGAAACGCCGCGAGCACTCCCGTGCTGGTCGCGGACGAAGAGCCTATCTTGCGGGCCTGCTCCGTGTCCGTCCCGGCCGGCGTCGCCAGCGTTATCCGTGGAGCCGATTCACAATCGGAAGTCTTGCTGTTGCAGGCACGTACTCGATAGGTGTACTTCGTTCCGCCGCTGAGCCCTTCGTCGGTGTAGCGCGTGGAATCCGCCGGGAGCGCTGCGATCAGCTTCCATCGCCCGTCAATCATGCGCTGGACGCGATAGCTGTCGTTGCGCGAGCCGAAATCCTTCCACTTGAGGACGATCTTTGACGGCGAGACAGCCGTCGCGGTAATCACGCCATTCGATGCCGTGATCTGCATCCCCGGCTCGTCGGGTGACAGCTCTGTCGGCGTGGACGGCCCGTCCGCACAGGACGAGGCTAAGGTCACGGTCATCACTACGGTCGCCAACGATCTGAACCGGTTCCGTCTTTCTCGCATCGTGCAGCCTTCTCCTGAATCATAGGGAACGGTGAGCCTATGAGTCCGGATGGGCGGCAGCGAAGCGGGGCCGCCGAATCCGGACACATAGTCCGAGTTGCTGGCGGCCCGGCGGGCTTGGCGCAGATGCGCGGTAGCCCCGTAGCTCTGCGTCCCCATCTTTCGACGGGTTTGCTCTGAGCAGCAAACTAGCTTCCTGACAGCGTGCGATTCCGGCGCTCTCGATCTGGTAGTCTCGGCACCTCCTTTCGTGGCTGAATGAGGAACTGACCCGCGCGAAAAAACAGCCGCCAGCAACGCGGTGTCGAGTTGCTGGCGGCCCGGCGGGCGTGGCGCACGTGCGCGGTAGCCCCGTAGCTCTGCGTCCCCGCCTTTCGGCGAGTTTGCTCTGAGCAGCACTGAATTTTTGGTCTGGGCGGCGCCCACTATAAAGCCCTCCTCCGCAGAGCGCAACCCTCTTGACCCGGTCCAGGCGATAGCCTCGGTCGGGGCAGCGGTGACAACTTTTTGCAGGAGCGGGAATTGGACGCAGCACGCGACCAGCAGCAGCCACGTCAATCGGCTTCGGTTCATTGTAGAAGCTGCCTCCAGGCTACGAAATGACGGCTCAGCCTATAGTGCTAGTCGGCGCAAAAACAGTCCGTAACAAATCGGGAACGGCCTGGCGGGCCGCTGAATCCAAGCGGGATTTGCTTCAACATTGATGCAACGGGGCGAGCTGGTTGTCCCGTGTCCCAGATCTTCGGTTGTCATTCCTGTCCAGAAGGCTTGCCTGGACGTCGCCGCGCGGAGACGAATGGCAGCATCGCGAACGACGAAGGAGGGGTTCAGAAAACGGTGTAGCGGCAGCGGAAGTCAGTAGTAGTCTTACAATTTCCGGACCGTGAGCGCTTGATCCGCATTGTCCGGTCGGCGAATGTACAATGATGCTGCCTTCCGCACTGGTTCCCGCCTCCACACCCGGGATGTCGGTCCTCCATTCCGGCAACGGGCCCGATAACCCAACCGCTGCGGATCAAAACGCGCACCCTCTGAAGGTGTGGTGAGCAATGGCCGAGTCAGTACCCACTGTTGCGATCGGGCCGCTCGGCACTGTCGTCGAAGTGACCAGCGACGCTCCCCTCGAGCTGCAGACACGGCTCCTCGCCATCGCGTATCGGGCCAGCCAATGGGGACCGGTGACGCTCCTGTTGCGAGGTGTCCCGCGGCAGCTGCTGGACCGCATGCTGGATCCCGTGGTCAAGTCGGTCGGTGTCGACGTGTGGGGCGTTGAGTACTGCGAGCTGCAGGACGACGGCATTCCCCCGCAGGTGCTGGAAAATGCTGCGCTGGGAATTGTCGCCACCGAGCCATTGCGCGAACGGCTCCTCGAGAGGGGGCTCAGGGTGATCCGGGTTGAGGAAGCGGTCCAGGCCTTTGCTCGAGCAGCCGACTCAAACATCTCGCAGGTGGAGGTGGAGCTCCGAGCTTCGGCAGGCGCGCCCGTTTCGTCATCACCGCTCGTGAGCCAGAGCGCCGTCGAAGGCGGCGAGATGGCGGAAAGTATTGCCTCCGTGTCGGTTCGTTCCCACAACAGCCGTGGGAGCACCCCTTCAGAGATGGCGAGGCCGAGCCGCCGTCCGATTATGAAACTCTTGTCTACACAATGACTTCCGCACGCTCGGCGGGCAGGGCCCCCCGTGCACGTCCATTGCAATCCCGCTTCTGCGACGGTCTGTCCCTCCGCCGTCTCCCGCTGCCCACTCCCGCATCAACCCATGAATTCCGGTCTGGAACCACATCCCCCCACGCAGGATGTCGCGCTTCTCGCGGGACGCTTCTCCGTGGTGTCGGCGAAGGACTTCGCCGACGCGGCCGGGCTCACCGTCCCCGCCCTCGCGCGCTGGAACGAGTCCCTGCGACGCGCGCTGAACGTCCTGCTCGCCCTGGTCGGCCTGATCGGGGCCGCCCCCCTCATGATCCTCCTGGCGGTGCTGATCAAGCTCAGCTCGCCGGGTCCCGTCATCTTCAAGCAGACCCGGGTTGGGCTGGATCGGCGACGCCCCAACAACTCCAACCGCAACGGCCGCCGTAGGGTCGACTACGGAGGGAGGCTGTTCACGATCTACAAGTTCCGCACGATGGTCCCCTCCAGCGGGGACGACCAGGTGTGGGCAGGGAGGAACGATGCGCGAGTGACGCCCATCGGGCGGATCCTGCGCCGCTACCGCCTGGATGAGCTGCCTCAGCTGTTCAATGTGCTCAAGGGCGACATGAACATCGTCGGCCCGCGACCGGAACAGCCCAAGATCGTGCTCACGCTGCGAGAGCAGATCGACGGTTACACGATGCGGCAGCGGGTGCTGCCGGGCATCACCGGGTGGGCGCAGGTCAACCGGCCCTACGACGAGTCGATCCACGACGTCCGCGCCAAGCTGGAGTACGACCTCGAGTACATCCAGCGGATCTCGGTCCGACAGGACCTGGGTATTCTGCTTCGCACGATCCCGGTAGTCTTCCTCGGCCGCGGGGCGCGCTGATTCGCCCTGGACTCCGGCTCATCTCGCCGGAGTCCGCCCCTCCGCGCGGCATACCCCTTGCCCCTCCAGGCATTTCAATGCAATCTCGTCGGAGCGCGTGATCGGCTTCGATGAGTCACTTTTCGCGTGGGCAGCGATCATGAGGTCGAGGGCGATGCCCTCCCCCTGGGCTGAAAGGCCCTCCTGCCGCAGGTCAAGCTGAAGAATGTCACTACCCATTCTCGCGGCAATCGGCGGCAGCGACTGGTTGCTGCTGGCTTCGCTAGCGATCGTCCTGGCGATCGTGGCCCGTCGCTTCTATCGGCAGGGTGGTCTGCGTCGGCGAAACCGTGCGGCTTCGTCGCAGCCGCTGCTCGTCTACCCTTATACGGCGCCTTCGGAGTTGCGCCGCGATCGACCCGCGGTCGGTGACCCCGCGGACCGATTCGCGACGCGGCGCGAGCCGCCCCGTGTGGACCAGCAAGCGAGGTCGCCCTCCAGGGACATCAGCGAGCCCCTCCATGAGCTCGAACCCGAGCTTCCCCTGAGCGCCGCGCCCGTCGCCGAGCCCCCGGAGCCCGCAATCCAGCCGGAGCTGCCCAGGCGGGTGGCCCTCGACCCGGCGCCCACGCCCCTGGCGCCCAGGCGCGTCCCCTTGCAGCGGCCCGATTGGCCGGCTAACCCGCCGAACGGGCGACCCTTGGCGGCACCCATACCGCCTCGGTACGACGAGCTCGACGAGGCGGCGAACGCCGTCACCATGCAGCTTCTTCCCGGACGCCTGGATGTAATGGCGGGGCCGGACGCGGGTATGCAGATCCGGTTCGTGAAGCCGAACCGCCCCGGTGTGCCGGAGTACACGCTGGGGCGGGCGCCCGCTCAGGACCTCAGTCACATCCAGATCCGCGGTGGAACGGTCAGCCGTGTGCATGCGTCCATGCGGTACGTCGATGGAAAGTGGACGCTGGTCAACCGCTCGACGACGAACCCCACCCGCGTTGGAGGACGCGAGCTATCGGGGGAAGGGGAGTCGCACGTCCTGGTGGACGGTGATCAGATCGAGCTGGGGGAGGTGGTGCTCCGCTACTTCAACGGGAGATCACCCGGCGGGACGGACTGAGCCCCCGGTCTCCGACCGCTCGGAGGTCGTCGCTCCGTCGTGGGGTATCGGCAGGAGACCTGAGCGGAAAGCTGGGTATGACGGCAAGAAGAGGCTCCGGCGATTCCAGTGAATCGTCCGGAGCTATTCGTTTTCCGGTTCGTGGTCGGGCTCCAGGACCGCCCGGCGGAGCAGGTCAGGCCAGAGTGGTGTGAGATCCCGCACCCCTAGCGCCCGCTCATCGATCCCGTTCCCTCGCAGCGCGTGCTCCAGGATGATCCCGCCGGCAAAGTGCGGATCCCGATGCCAGCCCTCCGGGTCCCTCAGGATCATCTCGCGGTAGACTTCTCGGGCACGCTCCGGAAGCCAATCACGCAGGAAAGCGACGACCTGATCGCGAACCTCCGGGTCGAGCTCGTCCCGAGGCTTGTGGGGCGGCTTCACAGCTATCGATCGATGCCGACCGGTGCGGCGATGGACGTTCATGAGGAGCCCGCAGCATTCACCACGCGCGCTCGGTTACGCCCGGGCAACCCAGGCGCGACGGCTCCCTACGATGGCGCGAGAATCCGTGGTATGCTACACCCCACCGCGCTGCTTGAGCCAGTAGTCAGGCCTGTCGCGAGGCCGAGGGGACGGCTGGCGAGGCCACGGCGCGAGTGCGCTCATCAGAACCCGCGCGGGAGAGCGAGGTGAGATAGCCAGCCCAGGCGAGAAGCCGACCCGGGCCGGCCCAGGCTCGTGCGGTTTGCTTGGAGGGAAGGGGTCCAGCGGTGTCGGTTCCGTTCTCATCCTCGTCAGGGATTCCCGCCGTCCAGGGACGTCGGGAGCCGTGTCCATTGCCCCGCGGCCGCATTGCCATCACCCAGAGCGCGCGTCGCAAGTGGCCCGACGGGCAGCGCGCTTCCGTGGCGAGCGCCTCCTGCACGAAGTGGCGCTCGAACGCCGTGCTGAGCCGCCGCGAGCTTGCCGGCCGCAGTGACGCGAGCAGACCTGCCGGCATCGGTACGCCTCCCAGCAGCTCCGCCATGCGGAGCGACCAGAAGCAGGCGGATGCCCCGTTCGTCGCCCTGGCAAGATGCTCGAACCGTTGCCAGTCGATGGCTCCTCGACAGCTCAGCGTTGCGATGTCGTGGACCGTCCGCCAGGCTCCCTTGCGCAGCAGGTGGGACCAGGCGAAGTGGAGGCAGCAGTGCAGGAGCATGTGCTCGGGGTCCGGCACCCGCACGTGCGACGGAAGGTCGTGCCCCCCTACCGCGGTTCGCCAGATTGCTTCGGCGTCCAGGCGGAAAGGACTGCGGAAGGTGGAGAACAGCTCCGTGTGCAGCTCAAGTCCCACCTCGAGCGTCGGCGCGCGCGCGTCGAAGAGGGGCGGTAGGTGGTGCTTGCGGGCGTAGATTCTCTGCATGTAAGGATCTAGATCCAGAGACATCCAGTCCGCCTGCTGCAGTGCCTGCCAGGCGCGCTGCGCATCCTCAGGGCGCAGCAGCACGTCGACGTCGCTCATCGGTCGCGCCTGGAAGGAGCGATCGACGGCGAGCGCTAGGGCGGCGCCCTTCAGCACCACCACCGGAATCCTGGCCTCACCTAGCAGCGCGAGCGCGTCGTGCAGGCGCTGCTCGAGGTGCGCCATACGGAACCCCGCCAGCCGCTCCACCGCGTTCCAGCTCTCCCCCGCCTCTGCGGGCATGGCCGTCGGATCGGCCGCGCGAATGCGGCGGCCGAGCTCCGGGTGTGCCCCCTCGATGGCGCCGATCTCTCGCAGGTAAGCCCAGTCGAGGGGCTGTTGGAGAAGAGGATGGAGCGCGTGCTGACCCGCGTCACCCGCGGCGGTGAGGAAGAGAACGCGCGCTTCGGTGCGAAGGGGAAGGGAATCGGGGACGGCCTCGATCATCGCGGGGGAACGGAGGTGGACGGGTCGGGTGGTAGAAGAAGAGTCATGCAAACCCTGCGCGCTTCCGCGTGCATCGCCGCACCTCGCACGACAGGGTCTCGCGAGCCGGAGGGCGGCGCGGAAAATCGAGATTTTTTCGCGGTGGCCCGCGAGCGGCCGCGCGAGCATGCTTGTCGATCCGTTTCCACAGCTGTCGGCGAACCCCCGCAGCCGAGGGGGTTCGCCGGGAGCCGCCGTTCGTGTTGCGGATCGACTACAATTGCCGGTAAGCACACGCGGGAGCGCGGGGTGGCCGCGCCATGTGGAGGCGGCGAACCGACGGTGCGGCGGTAGTGCGGCAGCTCCCCGCGATGAGCGATGCGAGTCCTGTAAGAGGTTGGTAAAGCACGACATATGCGCGCGCGCTCCGGCCCGTTTTTGGTGGCAAGGCGTTCGGTTCGAGCGGAGCGGTCACTCTTCGGGGCTTCGGAAGGTGGGTGGCACCGCCGTTGCCCCTGGGGTGATTGCCCACCGTTATCGAGCATTACCCCGGAGGCCGCCGTGGATACACATCAACCACCTCGCGAGAGGCACCCGGTGCGGGGGCTGCACCAGGCGCTGGAGAATTACGGCAGGATCTGCGAGGCACGCGGCTACTGTGGTCCCTTCATCAACGAGGAGTTCTACAACGCCTTCCCGGATCCGATGTGGAGGGGGTGTGGGGAGTGCGTCGTGTGCGGCAGCACCTGCCTGGTGGCCCACGAAGAGGAGAAGCGGAGAATAGCGGAGGGTCTGCGCGCGGAGGTGCCGCCGGCGGTGGCGTAGGGAGGAAACGCGTCTTTGTGTCTTAACAGTAGGGGCGGCGTTGTGACCGCCCCTACTGTTATCCTCTTCACATCACCCGCACCAGCGAAGCAATCGCGGCGAGGGCCGATACCCCGGTGGCGATGTAGGTCCACATCGGGGGACCCCCGCGAGGCTCCGGCACCACCACGTGGTCGCCCGCCTGGAGGCTGAGCTGGTCCAGCGTGCGGCCTTCGGTGATCGCCCGCTGCAGCGCCTCACCCCCCCAGATCACCTTGCCATCCCGCTCGACCCGGATCTCCCGCAGCCGCGCGCCCGGCGCGGGACCGCCCGCGGACATCAAGGCGTCGGTCAGCAACGCCTCGGACGGAACCACGTAGAAGCCGGGCTGGCCCACCCCGCCGGTGATGGTGATGCGGAAGAGCGCCCGGGCCCGCACCTGCGGGTCGCGGATGTACCTCGCCAGCTCGCGCTGCAGGTGCGACTCCAGCTCGGAGCGCAGCACCCCCTCGAGCGAGATCGTGCCGATCGCGGGGAGATCGAGTGCGGGCCCGCGACTCACCGTGAAGGTCTGGCTCAGCGAGTCCTCCCCCGCCACCCGCAGCGAGATCTGATCACCCACCTTGAAATCCCCCTTCGCCAGTCGCTCGCGCAGCAGGTCGGCTTCGGCGCGGGCGCGACTCCGTTCGTCGGATGGGTAGGAGGACGAAGCAGCGATCCGTTCGAACTCCGCCAGACGATCCTGGAGCGCGTCACGGGAGAGGTAGAGATCCCCACCCTCGGGCGCGGACGTCGCCTGCGCGGAGAGCGAGCCGGGAAGCGCCACCAGCGCGATGGCGGTGGCGCCGAACATCAGGGCACGAGCGAGTCGCATGGGGACCATGGTGTCTCTGAAAGTGAATCGACTTCGATCTGGCTCGTCAGATCCGGAAGGCTAGCTCGTCAGAACGGGAAGGGCGCCGGGCACCTCTTCCTCTTCCGCCGTGTAGCCCGGCAGGTACGAGTAGTAGCGGTAGACGTCTGTGCTCGGCGTCCCGTTCAGCGCCACGCCCAGAATCCGCACCGGCAGCCTGGACAGCGGCGCGAGCTTGGCCTCGGTAAACGCCCGGTTCGTGCTCCCCGTGCGCAGCACGAGCAGCAGATCTCGGGTAACGGTTCCGAGCACGTACGGATCGATGCCGGCGCCTAGCGGCGGGCTGTCCACGAGGATGACGTCGAACTGCGCCCGCGCCCTCGCCATCAGCTCGGACATGGAGCGGCTGCCCAGCAGCTCGGGACCCGCGGCCATACGCGTCCCCGCGGTGATCAACTGCACCATGGGGAGCCGTGTCGGGTGCAGGATCTCCTCGAAGGTGGCCCGCTGGGCGAGGTAGTCGGTGAGTCCCGGGGTACGGACCGTCTCGAAGGAGCGGTGCAGAGCTCCCCGCCGGATATCGCCGTCGATCAACAGCGTGCGGTAGCCCTGCTCGGCGAAACAGGCGGCGAGGTTCGAGGCCACGAACGATTTGCCGTCGCCGCTCTCAGGGCTGGTGATGGTGAGCGTCAGCGGGCCCGCCGCCCCCGCAGCGTGCATCACGTTGAGCCGGAGCTCTCGTAGCGCTTCGGTTACCTGTGCCTGCGACTCGTCCTTCTTCGACCCGCTCCTGCGCACTTCGGGAAGGGCGCTGAGGATCGGCAGACCGATCTCGTGGGTGACCTGCTCAGGATAGCGCACCTTCGGGTCGAACCGATCGAGCACCAGGGCCAATCCGAGCCCGAGCCCCAGGCTTCCCGCAAAGCCCAGCAGCATCAGCATCGTCCGGTTGTCACTGGTGGGTGCCGTGGGCACGGCCGCCTCGTCCAGCACGCGCACGTCGGGAATGCTGCTGACGGCCGCGAGGCGTGCCTCCTCGTAGCGCTGGCGCAGGGTGGTGTAGAGGTTCTCGGCGATCGCGACCCGACGTTCCAGCCGGGCCTCCTCGATCGACCTCGGCGGGATCTGCCGCAGCTCGGTGGAGGCAGTGGCGATCTGCCCGTCGAGGTCGCGCTGCTGCTCTCCCAACTCCGCTGCCAGCGCCGCGGCGAGCGTGGGAATCGTCTGCGTCTCCAGCGCCATTACCCGCTCGGTCAGGTCACGCACCGAGCGGTGCTCCGGCGTGTAGCGCTGCAGTAGGGCCCGTAGCTCGGCACGCAGGTTGGTTCGCTCCGTCAGCGCCGCGCTGAGGCTGGGAGAGGCCTGCACTGATGGGATGAGTCCGAGCGCCTCGACCGTCACCTCGTTGCGCTTCAGCTGCTCGAGCACGCGCAGAATCGCCTCGCGGTCCTGCCGCAGGTCTTCGTGCCGCACGCGAAGGTCGAAAAAGCGGCTGAAGACCGGATCGCGGGTGATCTCCAGGCCGGCCGCCACCGGAGTGGACTGATCGGTCGGCAGGGTGATGGTGTTGACCCGGAAGCTCTCCAGGTCCATCTCCGCCTGGCGGAGGTTGTCTTCCGCGTACCGGCGCTGTTCCTCCAGGATCGCCGTCAGCTCGTCCAGTTTCGCTCGTTTCAGCTCGGCAGCGATACGTACGTAGCGGCTCGCTACGGCATTGAGCGTAGCGGTGATCTCTTCCGGGTCGGGACCACTCATCGACAGACGAATGAAGTTCCCCTCCCGGTCCATGTTGGGGACGATGCGCTGGCTCAGCCCGATGGCCACCTGGTGTGGGTTCCGCACGGAGAACTCGATCGTGCGGTTCGGCTTGAGCTCTCCGGTGGGCGGCACCCAATCGAAACCGACGGCGGCCCCGATCGGGTCTCCCATGCGGCCACGTTGCACCTCCGCGCCGTCGGCGGTGGTAAGCACGAAGCTTTTCCCCTCAGGATCCACCACCAGGCGGTATGATCCGGTCTGGAACGATTCCCCGAGAGCGAATGTGGAGAAGGCCTCCCGGTCCTCGTGACGCGCGCCCAGATACAGCCGTCGTTCGATGACGACGCTGTCGAGCACGGTGTACGAGCGGAGCAGGTCCAGCCAGGCGGTGCTCTCGAGGAGCTGCGCCGGGCGGATCGGTCCCGACTGCGCCATTCGCGGGTTGCCTACCTCCACCCACAGCGTCGTCTGCGTGGAGTAGATCGGCGTGCTCATCTGGGAGAGCACGATCCCGGCGGCGCTCCCCACGATGGTGAGGCCGAGGATCAGCCACTTGTAGCGAATCACCGCGGAGAGATACCGCCGAATCGAGAATCCCGGCTGATCGTCCGCCTCCTCGTCCGCAAAATCCAGCGGCGGCTGCCACCCCGGCTGATCGGGGGGAGACGGGGGGATCGGAAAGCCCGGTGTAGTCGTCGACATGGATGCGTGCAGCTCGAAAATGAACCTGTTCCGCCGGACCGCGGCGCGGCAGTCCTAGCAAGCCGGGGGCCGGGTCCCGGCTCACCCGGAACGGCCACCGTTGCAGTGCTTTCGGCCCCCTCCCGGTCGGAGTGCCCGTCCAGATCAACCGGAGCGATGTGGCGGATGCGCTACAATCGTTTCGAATTCGTCACGATTGCTGCCGGGCGCGGACGGGGCCGACGATGGGTGACCCGGACGTGCCGAATTTTCTCAAAAAGAGTCTTGCGGCGAGGGGCGGAGGAGCCGTTGCATGACGTACGGGATCTTTGTAGTTTCGACGACTCTGGCGGGCCACTCAACTTTCGCGACTCACCCTCCGAAACTCCTCCGTAGCGGCGGTGCAACACGTGGAGCGCCGTCAATGGGTTTCCCCGGCCAGATTGCTGGCTTTTTGCTGATCGGTCCATCTCCGTTCCGGGCGATCCCGGGATCGAAATCCCGGGATTTGCTCCCTCCTTTCCCCGTTCGAGGCAAACGGGGGCCGATTTCGTGGTGATCGGCGGAAGACTCTGTCTTGCGCCGTTGTCCGTCTTCCGGATCCGACTGCTGAAGAAAGCGATATGACTCTCTCGATCTCGTCCGCCCCGCGGGGGCGTGCCCATCCACCGGTCGTCGCGCGATCACGGGGAGAGTTGCGGAATCTGCTGCAGTCTTTCGACCCCGCGCTCGACCTGGAGAGCTTGAAAGGACGGACCGCTCTGGTTCTGCTCGCGGGTCTGCAGGCGGAGCACAACGTGGTGAAGCTGGCTCGCTTTGCGGGCCTCGAGACGGCGCTGGTCTCGCGCTGCGCCCGTCGCTTCTTCGACAACGGTGTCTGGTTCGGGGGCAAGACAATCTGCGCGTGGGGGGCAGACGGTAGAAATCTTCAATTTTTCTGGGCGGACGTAGCAGTGGGGGAGGGGAAGCTTTGCCGTCGTATGGATTCCGAAGCACGCCTGGAATGGGCACCGCAGGGGCAGTGGTGGAAGAGCTTCGAGCACACGCGTGGAGGTGAAACGGAGCTCGGAATCCTGTATCACGTTCCAGATCTGGAAGATCGGACCCCTCCGGCCGTGCTGGCACGCGGTGAGCAATCGCGGGGCGCCGCCGCGAGCAGCACCGACCTCTTTCCGGGGGCGGCGTGGCTGTGATCCGCGGCCTACACTGCTACCCTTGAGACATCGCGCCGGAGACCGACGTGCAAGCTGAACGCGCCCCCCTAGTGCTGGTTGTCGAGGACGAGGATACCCTTCGTGAGAGCTGCGTCAGCGTGCTCACGCATGAGGGCTACGACGTGGTGAGCTGCGCCCGCGGGGACGAGGCGCGCGACCTCCTGCAACGGGGCGTCTTCGACATCGTCCTCCTCGACCTGCACATACCGCACGTGAGCGGGCGTGACCTCCTCCGCCTCTGCCTGGAGATCCGGCCGGAAACGCTCGTGATCGTGATGACGGGCAACGCGAGCCTCGAGTCGAGTATGGAGGTGCTGAAGGCGGGGGCCTGGGACTATCTCGCCAAGCCTTTCACCGCCACGCACCTGCAGATCCTGCTCGGCCGCGCCTGGCACACGGTGCAGGCGGCTCGGCAGGCCCGAGCCGCGCGCGAGGCCGAGGGCCTCTCCGCGCCCGATACGACGGGTCAGTCCGACGGCATCGCGCTCCTGGGGAAGTCCCCCGCCTTTCAGCGGGTCATCAAGCTCGCTGAGCGGGTGGCCGCCACGGACGCGTCGGTCTTCATCACGGGCGAGAGCGGATCGGGCAAGGAGGTCATCGCCCAGTTCATCCACCAACGGAGCCGCCGCGCTCGCAAGCAGATGGTGGCGGTGAACTGCGCCGCTCTCCCCGAGACGCTGCTCGAGTCGGAGATGTTCGGGCACGTGAAGGGGGCCTTTACCGGCGCGGTGCGTGACAAGCCGGGGCTGCTCGAGACTGCGAACGGAGGGACCTTCTTCCTCGACGAGCTCACCGAGATGAGCCCGACCATCCAGGCGAAGCTCCTGCGCGTGATCCAGGATGGTCAGGTTCGTCGCGTGGGTGCCGAAATGGTCGAGGCTACGGTGGACGTTCGTTTCATTGCCGCCACCAACCGCAACCCGAAGCAGGCGGTGGAGGAGGGGGTGCTGCGCAAGGACCTCTTCTTCCGGCTGAGCGTGGTGCCGATCCGGGTTCCGCCCCTGCGCGAGCGGCGCGAGGACATCCCCCTGCTCGCAGAGCACTTCCTCGCGCTGTACTGGAAGCGGCACCGGGACAAGCGCTCCCCCGTGCCGACCCTCAGCAAGGAGGCGATCCGGTCGCTGCAGGATCGGCCGTGGAGTGGCAACGTGCGCGAGCTCCAGAATGTGATGGAGCACGCGGTGGTGCTGCTCGAGCCTGGCGCGGAGGTGCAGCCCGACGATCTTCCCTACCTGGACGACGACTTCGACGCCCTCAGCTCCGGCTACTCGGGAGAGGCGCTGAAGATCAGCGTGCCCATCGAGGCCGAGTACCACCAGGCGCGCGAGCAGGTGATCACGGAGTTCGAGTTGAGCTACTTCAATCGCCTCGTCGACCGGGCGAACGCCAACATGTCCGAGGCGGCGCGGCTAGCGGGGGTCGACCGTACGACCCTCTACCGCCTGATGGAGAAGCACGGCCTGCAGAGGAATACCGTCATCAAAGCCAGCTGACCGGTGCCCCGCGTTCCTGATCGTGACCGTTCCCTCGGTACGGACGATCCCCCCGCTCCGAGCCGGACGCGGGGAGATGGTCACGTGCGGGCGGCGGCCGATCACTTCACTCGCACGCTGCGGGACAACCCCACCATCTCGACCGAGACCCGCGATCTGCTGTTGGAGCACCTGCCCATCGTGGTGGAGGCCGTTCTCTCCGACGATAGCTCGCCTGGTTTCGAGGGGCTGAGCGCGCGGGACGCCGCGCTGATTCGTTGGATCGTGCAGGAGCTCCGCACGCACACGATCGCGGAGTGGCAGCGCACCCAACCCGCGCCATCTCCCGCGGAGATGCTCGCGGTTCTCGGAGGATTCGAGCGGGTGCGCAGCGCCATCGACGGGGCGGACAACGCCCGGCTGGCGAGCCTGCTCGCCTCTTTCCAGGGGATGGACCTGCTGATGGAGCTCGCGCACGACCTGCGCTCGCCGCTCACCTCCATCCTCTTCCTGTCGGACACCCTCCACCGGGGCGCCAGCGGCGCCCTCTCCGATCTCCAGCGGCGGCAGTTGGGGCTGGTGTACAGCGCCGCGCTCGGGGTGAGCGCGCTGGCGAACGACGTCATCGAGCTGGTCCGCGGGCGCGGAGCGGGCGGCGAGGAGCCGAGCCGTTTCTCCATCGCCGAGCTGTTTGACTCCGTAGAGACGATGCTGCGGCCGATGGCGGAGACGCGGGGACTCGAGCTGCGCACCTACCTGCCCACAGTGGATCGCCGGATCGGACCGCCGCTTACGCTCAGCCGCGTCCTGCTGAACCTGGGGACTAACGCGTTGCGTTGCACCGAGAAGGGGTACGTAGCGTTGAGCGCGCGCGAGCTCGACCGGGAGCGCGTCGAATTCTCCGTACGCGACAGCGGGCCCGGTCTCAACGCCGCCGCGCTTCAGCAGCTCGCCCTGGATCTGAGGCTCGACGGCTCCACCGCCCATGCCGGCTTCAGCGGTCGCGGGCTGGGGCTCACCATCTGCCGTAAGCTGCTCACCTCCCTCGGCAGCGAGCTGCGCTACGAGACCGCCCCCGGGGCGGGAACCACCTTCCGCTTCACCCTGACCCTTCCTCCCGCCTGACGAACCTCGTCGGCGCGGCTTTCCACGTGTCGCTCCGCTCGCGCGAGGTTTGTCGTAGCCCCTCCACAGACGTCGTGACACCGCGACGCGGCACCCCGGGGCACCCCTTGCGCCAATATTCTCAAATCGCTGTGCAGCAATGTCTTGCGTGTTCTTCGGGGGCTTTGCTGGGCCGCGCACATCGGTTGCAAGGACCCTTGCCCGCCCGACGTGAGTCATTGTCAACCTTCAACCGAGAGCCTCCTCAAGTGTCGTTCGACCTGTTTTCTGGAGCTCACGCATGAACCCGGCTGTGGAAACCGCCATCCCCAACGCACACGACTATAAGCCGACGCTTCGTACGCTTTCGCATGCAGGGCTCGCGGTCGTGCGGCCCGAGCTGGTCATTTCTGAGCTCGATCGATCTATGAACTCCAGCGAGCGCGCCAGGCGGCTCCTGAATGTCGTGATCGCGGCGGTGTTGCTGGTGCTCTCCGCGCCGGTGATGCTGCTGATCGCCCTGCTGATCAAGCTCACCTCCCCCGGGCCGGTGATCTACCAGCAGACGCGCGTGGGGGTGGACCGGCGCAACCCGCGGAACGGGAATGGCGACGGACGCCGGCGGGTCGATTACGGCGGACGGCTCTTCACCATCTATAAGTTCCGCACGATGCGCGCGGACCCCGAGGCGAAGGTCCAGGTGTGGGCCAAGCCGAACGACAGCCGCATCACGCCGCTCGGGCGGGTGCTGCGGAAATACCGGCTGGACGAGCTCCCGCAGCTGTTCAACGTGCTGAAGGGGGACATGAACATCGTCGGTCCGCGTCCCGAGCAGCCCAACATCTTCATGAACCTGCGCGAGGCGATCGACGAGTACCCGCTGCGGCAGCGCGTGCTGCCGGGGATCACCGGCTGGGCGCAGATCAACCACCACTACGACCAGAGCCTCGAGGACGTGCGGCGGAAGGTCAGCTATGACCTGCAGTACATACGCAGCCGCTCGCCCTGGCAGGACCTGCGGATCCTCTTCCGGACGGTGCCGGTGATGCTGTTCCGCAAGGGAGCGATCTGAGGGACCATCCCGTTCTAGCAGTTCGCAAGATAGAGCGCATTACGTTGTACGCGACAGATCATGGATGCTTGACTGACCCATAGGCGCTTGCCTTCCTGTAGAGCATGCGTCGCGCACGGTCCCCCCAGCACCGTAGCGACATGCATACGATCGCGGTGCGTTCCCGCCGAATCGCCCAAGCGTTTCTTGCGATCGTGCTTGCCTTGTTACTGGCAAGCACGATCGGGCAATTAGCTACGTACAGGTTCAATAACCGGTACGTGCGCACGTCTGTGGATCTCTTCTCCCTCAATGGCGAAGCCAACGTCCCTTCCTGGTTTGCGTCGATCTGTTTGCTACTTTGCGCCCAGCTGCTAGCAGTGGTTGCGGTCGGTGCCAAGCGCTCAGGCGACAGGTGGTGGAAGCACTGGCTCGGTCTGGCGGGACTCTTCGTTCTTCTTTCCCTGGATGAGATCGCGTCGCTTCACGAGCTGGCGGACGATCCAGTGAGGGAAGTCCTGGGCGTCGGAGGTCTCCTCTATTGGGCCTGGGTTGTTCCCGGGATGTTGTTCGTGGCGCTCGTGGGACTGATCCATGTCAGGTTTGTGCTTTCCCTTCCTGGATCGATCCGCAACCTCTTCATTCTTTCGGCAGCTCTCTATGTGGGTGGGGCGATCGGCGTCGAAATGCCTGGTGGTGCCTGGTTCGAAGGTCACGGGCGGGACATGGTATACGCGCTGCTCTGGACGATCGAAGAAACGTTGGAGATGCTGGGGGTGACAATGTTCATGTACGCATTGCTTCGCCACCTGGAGGATCGGGCCGGAGTCGTGACTCTGGAACTGGCAGAAGACCCGGAGCCCCAAAGGGCTGCGTGACGGCCAACTACGCCGGGCAGTCCATTGGATCCAGTCGTTTGGGTAAGCGGAATGCGGAGGTGATCGGCGGCGCAACCTTGAGGACGTTCAAATCAAACGACCCCCTGAGATCAGGCAAGACCTCAGGGGGTCATGGCTTCCGGAAGGGCAGAGAATGAAAAGGCCGTCCGTTGTGCGGACAAGCGATTCCGTGAAGGTGCCCATTTGGAGCGTCCCGCAAGCGCATTGCCTGCGAGCGGCCATCCAGCCTTCGGACCGAATTGCCCGGGCTGAGGCGTTACAGCGCAACATCGACGATCAGAGGCCGGTGATCGCTCGCCCGGCACCACTTCTCGTAGCCGCCCACGCTCACCGAAGTGAGCTTTGGCGCCCAGCTCTGCGGAACGAAGCAGTAGTCGATGTGGAAGGGCTCGTGCTGGCGCCAGCGGAAATAGAAGGTGGGGTGGTCTTCGGCTCCGTGCGCGTTGCCAGTCCAGGAGTGATAGCTGCTGACGAGGCCGAGCTCGTGGAGGCGGGCGACCAGGGCACTGTGGTTTCTCGCCGGGTTGTGTTGGTGGTCCCAGCAGGCGTTGGAGTTGAAGTCTCCCATGACGACGGTCGGCTGCGCCGCCATCTGGTCGCCAAACAGCCCGATCGCGCGCAGCAGCGGGTCGACATACGTCGGCTCCCGATGCGTCCACACCGCGAGGAGCAGGAACGAGACGGGTCCGCTGACCTGTACCGGGATCACGTACCGGGGTAGCTCGAGGTCGGTAGCGAGAGGCGCGAGCTCGTACTCGGGCGTTGCGACAACAGCGACCCCCTGGGTCGGATTGTCCCCGAACCAGAGGGTGGAAGCGTCCGGCTGCGAGGGGATCGAGCATTCCTGGACGACGGCGACATCGAACGCCAGGGGGGCGAGCAGCGGCACTTTCCGTTCGAACCGGCCGCGACAGCAGTTCCAGGTGACCAGACGCATGCGCCGGCTTACGTCCCGGCAACCACTTCCCGCCGGGTAGGCTCCCACTTCAGCGGCGCTCACGGGTTCAGCAGGCAGGCGACGCCCGTGCTGCACGCGAGGCTCCGTTGTCAGCCTGACCGACGCAAGCGTGACGTGCCCATATGGGGTTCGGATTGCTTGAATGCCAGCGGACGATTGTGGGTTCCTGGCGTTCATTTTCCGTTCTGCAAGTCGCCAATCAATGCCGATTGAACGTGGCCGTCGGCTCCCCCCCATGCGAAGTCTTGTCGTAGGCCCTCCACAGACGTCGTGACACCGCGACGTGTCATTTCTGGATGCACTCTGGAAAATAATCACAACGCTTTGTTAAACAATGACTTGCATGGTTCGCAGTGGGCTCCGGAGACGCGCACATCGGTTGCAAGCACCCAAGCCCGCCTCGCATGAGGCATCGTCAACTTTCAACTACAAACCTCCCGGTGCGGGTACCTGTCGGCCGCCGCCTGGATACACAGCATTAGTTCACGCGCATGCCTTCTACTGAAATCCGGAATCCAAGTACCCGCACGGTCACGATACAAATATCCGTGAAGAAGGTGACTCAAATACTCGGAGTTTGCATTGCCCTGCTTGTGACGGCAAGCACACTCGGACAGCTATCGAAGTTCTACTTGGGTCACGATTGGGTATTTGGATTCGTACCCCGGTTCGCGCTCGATGGGGAGGGGAACGTTCCATCGTGGTACTCCTCGGGGACGCTGCTTACGATCTGCGTGCTGTTGGCGGCGATTTCCGGCTTTGCAAGGCAAACGGGTGACTCCTGGTGGCGATATTGGAGCGGTCTATCTGCCCTTTTCCTGTGGCTCTCGATGGATGAGGCTGCCTCCTTCCACGAACTGCTGACATCACCTGTCAGACGGTGGTTGGGGGCGGGCGGCATGTTTTATTGGGCCTGGGTCGTTCCGGGATTAATGTTCATCGGAGTGCTTGCGGTGGTCTATATGCGGTTCGTACTCGCGCTTCCGCGTTTCACGCGCACCTTGTTCATACTTTCCGCGCTTACCTTCCTTGCTGGGGCGTTGGGAGTCGAGATGTTGGTAGGACCTTGGGTGGAAACCCGCGGACAGGGAAACTTCGTGAACGTTCTGTTCTGGACCGCGGAAGAGGCGTTAGAAATGACAGGTGTCGCCGTCTTCATCTACGCACTTCTGCACTATATCGAGCGCCATATCGGCTCGTTGTCGATCAGGGTTTATAGCGGTTGATATGCGCACGGTGCAGTGTGCCCTGAGCTTCCCGCTGCGCCAGGATTAACCATACTAGAGAATTTCCTATGTTGGCCGGGGCGGTCAGTGTCGCCCCGGCCATGTCTTTCCTCGCCGCGTGCTACTCGAAGAGGTGTTCTGTCGTGGCGCAACGGTGCGCGCGAGTTGGACGCTTGCCCTATCGCGCTGGGGTTCCGCTCCGTCTAGTAAAACAGATGAAATTTCCCTGAGGGAAGGGGAACGTGGCAGGATGTGAAGAAGGAGACTGTGGCTGCCTGAAGTCCGGTGGCAGACGCTGGAGTACGCCGGAGCGGATCCGAAGTGCAGCCAACTTAGGTGGAGGTGAGCCTCATCGGTGTAGTCGATCCGCCCCTTGGTGTCAGCTGCGGGCGGGATGTTGACGGGAGGTGGCTGGCCGACTATTCGGTCGTCCCGATGTGCGCGGAGTGCCAGGCAACTCGGCAGGGGTTACCATGCGAGACGCAAACGCGCTCCCCAGGCCGGCGGTGCGGCGAGGGTCAATCGGCACAGACAGCGCGAACCAGCTTCGCCAGCTCCGCTACTTGAGTTTCCACGGAATGCCTTTCCACAGCTCGCCTCCGAGCTGCCCGCCCCATCTTGCATCGAAGGTTGGGGTTGTCTGTAAACAGCTCGATGAGGTCCGCGAGACGCCTTGCATCTCCCGGAGGGAAGGTGTAGCCGGTGACGCCGTCGTCGACCGTCTCCGCGAGACCCTGAAGGTTGGATACCAGCAGCGGCAAGCCGGAAAGAGCCATTTCCACCGAGGACATCGTAAAGGAATCCCATCCTGTGGAGGCGATCGCTCCCAGGTCTGCCGACCCAAAAATATCGGCGACATCGTTCCGATATCCGCCGAAGGTAATGTGTCCTTCGGCTTTGCTGCCTACGTAGAGGTTTTCGAACGCTCGCTCCTGGCCAGGCTGGTTACCGAGAACCAGCAAATGCACGTTCTCTCTTCCCCTCCGGTCAACGAGCTCAACAAACGACTCGATCAGGACGTGCACACCTTTCCTGGGCTCCATATGTCCGGAGAATACGACCAGAAGGCGACTGCCCGGGATTCCGAATTGAGCGTGAGCGTAGCCGCGCGCGCGAGGAGCGAAACGGTTGGTGTCCGCGCCCAAGTAGACAACGGAAGTATCGTCGCGCGAAATGCCGCGACCCTCGACCGCCGTTGCGCGCATCGCCTCCGATTCGAAGATGTAGTGGTCGGGACGATGGCGCTGCAGCCTGACCTCGAGCTTTTTCAGCGCAAGCTTCCATCGGGGGAAGATAGAGCTCATCGGAGCTCCCTGATACGAAATGATGCGCTGGACTCCTGCCTTGCGCATTGGTCCGTAGGATGGCAATGCGACCGGAGCGTCGAATGCGAATACGGTCCGGATGCCGTGGGAGCGTACGTAGCTTTCGACCCTGCCCAATTCCACCCGCGATCTGTCTCTGATATCGAGGCTGACGATATTGTGAAAGTTCTCGGGCAGCGTGTCGGGTCGCCCGCGCTCGAGATTTCGGTAGGCGAAGTGGATTTTTGTGTCGTCCTCCACGAGATGTTGCGCCATCTGAAAGAATGCTCTTTCAAGTGGTGCGATCGCATAGCCGGTTTTCGATCCCGTGTGCAGGGCGACCAATATCGGGAATGACATCAGTAAACTTGCCTCGATGGAGACAGCCGCGAGGTGCGGCTGTGCCGAATGTTTGGCTAAGGATACGAGCCTGTCAGCAGCCGGGTGCCGCTAGGACTGCACGACGACCTCGCGTCGCGTCGGCTCCCACAGCGCGTTAGTCTGCCCCTTGAGCGCGCGAATGCCGGCGTGAATGGCAGCCAGGTTGCCCGCGGCGGCGAAGGCAGCCAGCACCAGCAAGCGTGGCGGATGGGGGCGGTCGGCGACTGCCCAGCCGGCGACGGCTGCGCCCGCGCCGAGGGTGGCGAGGAACAGCCCGAAGCCAGCCGCAGGGTAGGACGGCGCCAGCATCACCAGCCCGACCAGCGCCAGCGGCAGGGTCCAGGGGACCAACCAGCGGCAGACCTTGTGGCTGAAGAGCATCCAGGCGAAGACGCCGTAGCGGAAGGGGTTGAGCAGCGCCCGCTTGTACCAGAGCGTGCCCATCCCTCGGGTCATGGTGCGCACCTTCCGGCGGTACTCCTGCTTCAGCGAGGTGGTGCGGGGGACCAGACAGATCGCCTCATCCACCGAAACCGCGCGGTACCCGTTCTCCCGGGTGACGATGGCCGCCGCGAAGTCGCGGCTGATGTGCTCCGGCAGGGGAATGCGCTGCAGGTGCGAGCGGATCGCGTAGAAGCACCCCGATGCCCCCACGATCCCATCGATGCGGGTCTCCAGCTTCCGCACCCACATCTCGTAGCCGACGTAGCCGGACTCTCCACGATTGGCATCCTCCTCCACGTGCGCCACGCTGACGTCGCGTCCGGAGGCGAGCCCCACGCGCGGATCGGTGAAGCGGGCGATGAGCGGCTTCAGGGCGTCCGGCGCGATGCGGATGGAGGCGTCGGTGTTGACGATGATCTCCCCCGTGAGCCGTTGCGCCGCCGCGTTCTCCGCGGCCCCCTTGCCCCGGCGCTCCGGCATGCGCAGCAGCTCCACCCCGCGGTCGGCGTACTCGCGGACGATGTCGTCGGTGCGGTCGGTCGAAGCGTCGGAGACTATCAGGATCTGGCGCCGGTCGGCGGGATAGTCGAGCCGCAGCAGCGACTCGATCGTGCCGCGGATCTGGGCCTCCTCGTTGTAGGCCGGAACGGTGATGCTGATGCGCGGCCACTCCTCGGGCTCTGCCACGGGCCGCTCGCGTCGCGTTCTCTGCAGCAGCCAGAGGAGCGCGGGATAGCCCGCGTATGCATAGACGCCGAGCAGCAGAGGCAGAGCAACCAGAACCAGGGCAAAGGTGTTCATCGGGCCTTATGTGAGTGAGTGACGAGGCGTCGGTAGATCGCCTCGTGCCGATCAAGCCACGGGTCCATGCCGTAGTCGTGTTCGAGGCGTGCTTTTGCGCGCTCGGCACGGGTCCGGGCCGCCTCCGGGTCGGACGCGAGCTGGCGCAGCGCCGCCGCGAGGGCGCCGGGGTCTTGCGGTCGGACCAGCAGAGCCTCGTTCGCTGAGAGGACGTGTGGCACACCGCCCACCTCCGCGGCGACGATCGGCGTTCGCGCCGCCATCGCCTCGAAGAGAACCATCGGCGTGCCCTCGGTGCGCGAGCTCAGGACGAAGCCGTCGAAGGCGCGGAAATACCGGCCAGCTGCCGGCAGGGAACCCTGCCAGCGCACGCGATTGCCCAGGCCGAGCGATGCCGCCCGCTCCTGAAGCGCCTGCCGCTGCGAGCCATCGCCGACGATGGAGGCTACCAGGGGAAGATCGGGCACCAGCGCCAGCGCCTCGAGAAAGAGGTCGGCGCCCTTTTCAGGGCTCAGTCGCCCGACCCACCCGAGGTGAAGGACGTCGAGGGGAATCCCCAGCGCGGCGCGAGCCTCCGCCGCGGGCAGCGATTCGGTAGGGGCCCAGGCGTTCGGCACCAGGTGGATGCGCTGAGGATCCACCCCTTCGGCCCGCAGGCGATCCACCTGCGGCGCCGCGACCGCGATAACGCCGTCGAAGCGCGCCAGGGCGCGCACCTGCAGCCACTCGTACAGCCGTCCGCGCCAGTTCCCTCCGCAGAAGCCGTGTACCGTGCTCACCCGCGGGATTCCGAGCTTTCGCGCCACGCCTGAGTCGAAGAAGTCGGAGCGATAGCCGTGGGTGTGGACGACCTGGGCGCCCTCCGCGCGACAGATCGCCACAATGCGGCGGCGCTCGTCGAGGTAGGCGCGGGCGGGCAGTTTCAGCTGCGTGGCGGGCACCCCGGATTCCCGAAGCGCCGCCACGAACGGATGGACGGCCTCCATCGGCGTGACCACGGCCACGACGTGCACCTGGTGTCCGCGGGCCCGCTGACCTGAGGCGAGAGAGAGCACCACGCTCTCCAGGCCCCCGAAGGGCGCCGGTGCCGTCAGGTGCACGATCGAGAGCGGGGCGTCGGGGCGCGCGCTCTCCTCCAGCGAGGGATCAGCGCGACCGGACGCCTCGGGGATGGGAGTCACGAGGGTCCCGGTCATGGCCGCAGCTTCACGCCCGCGGTGCGCAGGGTGAACCCCCGCAGCGACAGGCCGGCGGGGATGTTCATCCTGGGGAGGGCGGAGCGGGGCGCCGTGGGACGGGGCCCCAGCAGCCATCCCCCGTCCACCCGCATGGCGGCGCGATAACCGGCCGCGATCGTCGCCCGCTCGACCTCGGGGGAGTGCAGCCCGTACGGATAAGTGACCCAGGGCAGCGGCGCGGCGAAACGCTCCCGCAACCACGCCATCGGGCGTACCAGCTCCTCCTCCAGCTCGTCCGCCTCCAGCGCGGCCAGGTTGGCGTGACTCCAGGTGTGAGCGGCGAGGGTGAGGCCTGGCACGCCGGCAACGCGCACCAGCTCGGACTCCTCGGCGCATCGCTGGTGCTCGGGGAGAGCATTGCTCTCGATCCCGGCGCTTGCAGCCCACGCCTGTATCGCGGGCGTGCGGCCCTTGAGCTCCCAGAGGCAGTACGCCCGCACCTCGGGCCGAACCTCGCCCGAGCGCGTGTCCGCGATCTCGTCCCACCAGAAGGTGCCGCCGCCCACGAAGGCAGGCGGGACGAAGATCGTGGCGGGGAGGCCGCGGCGGGCGACCTCCTCGATCCCCGCGGTGACAGTCCCCGCGTAGGCGTCATCGAAGGTGAGCGCCAGACGCGGGCGGCTTCCGTCCCCTTCCTCGAGGATCGAGGTGAGGGGGACGATATCGTGCGTCTCCAGCAGCGCGTCGAGCTGGTCGGCGAAAGCGCTCTGCGGAAGGTGCAGGCTGAGGTCGCCGACCGCTGTCTCGCCGCGCGGGACGATGTTGTGGTACGCGAGCACGAGCGTGTCCGCGCGGCGACGTGCTCGGGCGAGCTTCGGCAGGCCGGCGCCGACGAGAGAGCGCTCGATCAATCGCTTGGCCGAGCTCAGGGCCAGCCGGCGAGTGGCGGCCGCGGCGCTCACAGGCTCAGCTCCGCGATGGCCCGGAGTGGACCCCCACGCAGGGTGTATCCGCGGCCTTCCGGGATAGACCTGGCCGGCGCCAGCGCGACGTGCTTGCTTCGAGCTCGGACTGGCCGGCTGCCCGCCGGCGATTGTGGGTGGTTGGCCGTCATCTACCGTCTGTCTGATCCAGGGTGCCGATGGAACCCGTCCTCGGTTCCTTGCCGTCGCCGGCAGCCGTCGAGGGCGAGCGGCGCGGCCCACGATCAAGACACATGCCCCCGCAGAGATCCCCAAGAGCACGTGTTGACGAGGGTTTCGGGGCGATCCGCAGATGGAGTCCGCGCGGCGTGTCGGTGGGTGCGCGCAGGTGAAGCGCAGGCGCAACAGGTCAACGGCCCCGCAGCCAGTCGGCCAGCTCGCGGACGAAGGGGCGGGGGTCGGAGAGGCGCAGGATCTCCGGACGGTTGCGCGGTCCGAAAGCGGCGAGGAAATCGAGCGCGGCGCGTAGCCGTCCCGGAGCCCCGGGTGGCAGGGCGAGCTCCTCGGGCGAGCGGCGGAGCCGCGCCAGCAGGTGGTCGAGGTCGCCCAACTCCCAGCGCAGGCGGACCCCGTGGGCGTACTGCGTCACCGGCGGCGCGCCGTTCCGCTCCGCCAGCAGGAGGGTGGGGAAGTCCACCCCGGCGTCGATGGCGAGCTGCAACGAGCCCCAGAAGCGGCCGTTGATCTCCATGATGTACGGGATGCCGGTGGCCTCGGAGAGCTTGCACTCGACCATTGCCACTCCCTCCCAGTCGAAGCGCCGGAGCAATTGCACGCAGCGGTCGAGCAACTCGGGGTCGAGTGGGACGCTCTCGCGCAGCACGCTGACCCCACCCGAGGGCGGCTTCTCCCGGAGCCGACGGTGGGCGAACGCCGCCTCCAGCTTGCCATGCCGCAGCAGGACGAACACCCCGATGCCCGGCCCTACGATGCGCTCCTGCGCGAGCACGGGGAAAGCCGCGATGGGCAGGCGCTGCAGCGCCGGGCCGAGCGCCTCAGCCCGGTCCACGTGGATCACGGAGACCTTCGCCCGTTGCGACCCCTCTCCCACCACGGAGCGGCTCGGCTTCAGCACCAGGGGGAATCGGCCGTCCTCCAGGACCTCGGCCGTATGGTCCGGGCAGGCGATCACCCGCTGGGCGGGAACACGGATCCCCACCTCCTCCGCGGCCCGCGCGACCTCTCCCTTGTCGCAGATGCGCAGGAACGACTCGTACGAGGGGAAGGGGATGCTCACGCCGCAGAAGCTCTCCCGCGCTGGCAGCAGGGCGAGCAGCGAGGGCTCGGCGATGGGAATGATCGTGTCGATCCGCTGCTCGTCGACGATCGCCCTCACCGCTTCGACGAAGGCGCCGGGCTCATTCAGCGCGTTCGGTACCTGATATTCCGCCGCGACAAAGCGCGAAGCGCCGGCGAGCGATCGCGCGCGCGTGGAGCAGACGACGACGTGGTGCCCCGCCGC